>CAZSVW010000001.1:0-36238 GCA_964610485.1 Candidatus Hydrothermarchaeota archaeon
GGATGTCATCCGGGAGACTGTCACTACATCTCCGGAAATAATTACATGGCTAAGAGGGAGAAGAAAATAAGAAAGATGCTGGAAAAGAAAGGAATAGAACAAGAGAGGTTTAGGCTGGATTGGATATCTGCAGCTGAAGGAGCAAGATTTCAGAAGATAGTCAAAGAATTGACGGAGACCCTTAAAAGATTGAACTCCAAAAAATGAGATATGACGTTGCCATAGTAGGTGCAGGTCCTAGTGGAGCATCCACGGCAAAACACTGTGCAGAGAAAGGGTTAAAAGTCATAATAATTGAAAAAAAAGTTCAACTGGGATATCCATCCCACTGTGCTGGATACATACCAAAACTTGTTTCGAGGTATTTTAGGATACCAAGAGCATGTGTTCAGCAAAAAATAAAGAGGATGGCAACTTTTTTTCCGAGTGGAAAAATAAAATTTACCTCTATGCATGGTTTTATTGTAGATAGGAGTCTTTTTGATAAGTTTTTATGTCTTCAAGCACTAGATGCAGGCGCAGAGATAGTTGTCGGGGGATCTGTAATCGCATTGAAAGAAAAGACGCTCAAAGTGATGGTTAAAAATAAAAAAATAGACATAAAGGCAGATTTTATAGTAGGAGCTGATGGAGCATTATCCAAGGTAGCTCGGTGGATGGGATTTAACAGGCCTAATTTGATTAAATGCGCCCAATATGAGGTTCATAATATAACGGGTATAGAAGAAGAAACAGCAGAAACATATTTTGACCTAAATTTGACTAAGGCATATGCATGGATATACCCCTGTGGCAATTCCTCAGCAAAAGTGGGAATCGGAACCATAAATGAAAATCCAGAAAAAAAATTGAATCTATTCATGAAGATTGTTCCTAAATTAAGAAATACAAATGTTTATTCTATCTATTCTGGATTTATCCCAATAAGAAAATCTTTAGCTCTGGGTAAAAAGCATGTTCTCCTCGTTGGAGATGCCGCTGGAGTTACGGATGCCATTTCCGGGGCGGGAATTCTTTCGGGAATAATAAGTGGAAAGGCTGCAAGCAAAGCCATAGCTATGAATGATATTGAAGTCTACCATAAATCTATCAAAAAGATACTAGGTAAAAGATTAAAAAGAGCATTATTAAAGAGGGAAAAATTAAATCGCCTTAAAAGCAATAGTGAACTAGAAAAAGAACTCCCAAAACTTTGGATTGCCTTTAAAGATTATTGGAGGAATGAAAAATGAGGAGGATGAGATTCATAGACCTTGGATACGTAAGTCTACCTATGCTTCACGCCATAGAGGAAGCTATAGCAATGAAGGGTGTACCCACATTTATGCTATGGATAGCTTCTCCTCCTACGGTGAGTCTTGGATATTTCCAGAGCGTGGAGGAGGAAGTAGATGTAGAAATGTGTAAAGAGCTTGGGATAGAGATAAGTAGGAGGCCTTCTGGAGGAGGGGCAGCTTATTTTGATGAGAGAGAGCTCTACTACTCTATTGTAGCAAAGCATGAGAGTGGGATTTTGCCAAAAGAACCAATTGCATGTTTTAGAAAAGCGGGAGAGGGGCTTATAAATGCCTTGAAGTTTTTTGAACTAGAAGGAACTTTGACTGGAGTAAATGATATTCAAGTCCTCGGAAAAAAAATATCCGGAAACGCACAAACCACGATGCACGATGCTAAAATTCAGCATGGCACTTTTTTAGTAGACTTTGACATGGAAACAATGCTAAAAGTTTTAAAAATACCCAAAGAAAAAATATCAGATAAAGGTATAAAATTTGTTGAAGAGAGGATTATAACTCTAAAAAAAGCTCTAAAAAGGGAGGTAAGTATAGAAGAAGCAAAAAAAGCTTTGATCATGGGCTTTAAAGAAGCATTAAATGTTAAATTTTATAACTCAGAGTTAAGCACGGACGAAAGAAAAATTGCCAATGAGATTGTAAAAAAATACATGAGTAAAGAATGGATATTCAAAAGATAATGAAAAAGTCTATCTATAAAGCCAAGGGAGGGCTGATAAGGATAAAGATCAAGGGAGAAGATAAAATAGAAAAGATAGTAATTACTGGAGATTTCTTCTTTTATCCAGAAAATGAACTAGAAAACTTAGAAAAATATCTTATTGGGACTAAAATTTCAGAGGAAGAGGTATATAAATCAATAAAAAAATTTTATAAAGAAAAAAATATAGAATCTCCAGGATTAAATCCAGAAGACCTAACAAAAGCCATAATACTAACAAAATGAGAGAAATTATATTTTATTTTACAGGAAAAAATTTTCCTCCAATCTCCATAACTGGAAAAAAATGTGCACTAAATTGTAAACACTGTGGTCGTAGAATGCTTGAAAATCTATATTACGCCACTACCAACGAGGAGTTGGTTAATTTAGCATTGAAATTTGAAAAGAAAAAGGCAAAAGGTATATTATTAACCGGAGGATGCAACTCATCGGGGAAGGTTCCTATTACAAAATTTGCAAAAGCTATAGAAAAGATAAAAAAAGAAACAAACCTAATTTTACTTGCACATACGGGTATAATAAACTTTGAAGAAGCCAAAATATTGAAAGAAGCTGGATTAGATGGTGTATCTCTGGATATAGTAGCAGATGAGAATGTAACCCAAAAGATATATGGCATTAGGATCCCGAAAGAAGAATATAAGAACTCTCTAATTTCTCTAAAAAAAGCAAAAATCGATATAATATCGCCTCATATATGCGTTGGTCTCAATTTTGGAAATTTAAGCCATGAATTTGACTCATTAAAGCTTGTCTCTACTATTAAACCAAAAAATCTAATAATAATTGCATTAATGCCGCTAAAGGGTACAGAAATGGAGAACGTAAATGTCAACCCAAGAGATGTTGCTATGGTATTCAAAGAGGCAAAAAAACTCTTACCGAGGACTAAGATAGTATTGGGATGTGCCCATTCAACTGGGGAAAATAGAGCTAAAATTGAAGAACTTGTCCTTCCCATAGTAGATGGGATAGCTCTCCCCACCCCAAGAATTAAAAAAATTGCTCAGAAATCCAAAATGAGTATTATTGAGCAAAAAACGTGCTGCGCTATTCCGAGGTTGGAAAGATGAAGTGGATTAGGGCATCTATAGGAACTGCAAATATGTTGGGATTAGAGAGAATCAAAATGGATGTTGAAATGAAGACCGCATATCTCCTTACATATCACAAAGGAAGATGCAAAGCAGACTGCAAGTTCTGTGCACAAGCCAGAAACAGCAAAGCTAATATTGGTTTTATAGCCCGTGGACTATATAAGCCATATCCTTTTGGGAAAGTAGTAAATTCCCTAGTAAACTCCATCAAAGAAGGGAAAATAAAGAGGGTATGCCTCCAGACAATTAATTATGACTCACTCCATATGGACACGTTGGAGATATGCGATACCATCCTTTCCAAAGTTGAAGTCCCCATTTCTGTGTCCAGACATCCTCTTTCTACTTCAGAGTTAAACGAACTTAAGGACATTGGTGTAGACCGTATAGTTATACCCCTAGATGCTGTAACCGAGGAGATTTTTAATAACATAAAACCTACCTACCGCTGGGAAGAACACTGGAATGGTCTTAAGAGAGCCCTAAAAATTTTTGGGCCGTGGCACGTAGGAACCCATCTGATATTGGGACTTGGAGAAACGGAAAAGGAAGCCATTGAAACGCTTCTAAAACTCCATGAACTAAAAATAAATACTGCTCTATTTGCTTTTGTGCCTATAAAGGGAACTGGATTAGAAAATCTAAAAAGACCAAAAATCTCAAGTTACAGGAGAATACAGCTGTCGTACTATCTAATAAAAATGGGAATAAACAAATTCTACTTCAAAGATGAAAAGATAATATTTGACCACGATGAAATACTGGATAAAATAATAGAAAGTGGAGAGCCGTTTCTAGCTACCGGTTGCCCAGACTGCAATAGACCCTACTCCACAGAGAGACCATCATCCACGCCATATAATTTCCCCACTCTCCCCTCAAAAGAAGAAATAGAGAAGATCAAAATAGAAATTGGTGACTACAGTTGAATTATTCTGAAGCTAAAAAACTATTTGAAAAACCATTAGAAAAACTATTTTCAGAAGCTAGAAGCATATCTGATAAAAAAATAACATTCTATAAAAACGCCTTTGTTCCTATTTCTATTACTGGTGAAAAATGCGAGCTTAACTGTAAACATTGCTCTAAAATATATCTAAAACATATGCTAAAGGCTGAAAACCAAAAAAGTTTAATTAATCTATGCCTAAAACTTCAGAATCTAGGGAATAGAGGAATAGTTCTAAGCGGAGGATGTACAAAGGAAGGTATAGTACCCTTGCACAAATTTTCGAATGCCATAAGGAGAATAAAAGAGGAAACCTCCCTAATAACACTCGCACATACGGGAGTAGTAGATTACAATAAAGCTAAATTACTGGGAGAAGCGGGATTAGATGGTGCTCTTGTTGATGTGGTCGGCAGCTCGTTGACTACAAAAGAAATTTTTGGCATAGAAATATGCCCTAATCAGTATGTAAAAACGCTCAAGGCACTAAATGCGAGTAAGATAAGGAAAATATCCCCCCACATAATTGTTGGTTTACATTATGGGAAAATAAGAGGGGAAATAAAAGCTCTTTCTTTGCTTAAAAATACTAGGCTTGACACGATCGTTATAGTAGTACTTATTCCAACCAAGGCAACGCCTCTAGAGAATATAAAGCCTCCTTCACCCGAAGATGTAGGTAGAATAGTGGCAATAGCAAAGCTCATGTATCCCGATATCCATATTTCTCTAGGATGCGTTAGACCGGGAGGCATTTATAGAGGAAAAATTGATGAATTTGCGATCAAGGCAGGGGCATCCAAAGTAGCCATACCTTCAACAAAAGCAAAACTTGTAGCAAAAGAGCTTGGGTTGAAAATAAAGGAATACGAACAGATGTGCTGTGGGTGGATATGAATGGAGATAGCAAAAGCTTGTGGTATATCTATTCATGCTCCAGAACGAGCAAAGATAACTTTTTTCAATAGTCCCTATCCTGCCCATAAAGAAAAGAAGGCAGTAGACATATATTTTGAAGGTGATATAGCACTCAGCCCAATTGAGGGTAAAGTCGAAAAAATAAGGAGATTCGAGATATCTAAACCTATCAGATTATTTAATGTAATGGATAGGGATGCATTCGATATAGAATCTGAAAAATATGAATATGCAACAATTATAAGGAGCTCTGAAAATCCAAAAAAAGTCATAAAAATTATCCATATGGAGCCCTATGTAAGCGAAGGGGAAAAAATAGATATATTTCAGGAAATTGGAAGACTGATAGTAAGCAAATTCTTCACTTTCTGGACGGGAAAACATATCCATGTAGAGGTTAGGAATCATAATGACTATTTTAGAGCCAGAGGAGGAGAGGAACTGGAAATTACTGGAAAATTTAAAGGAGCACATGTTGAAGTAGGGGACAAAATTGCTATAATAGACGGAGGCATACCATACAATACCTACGGGGGGATTCTGTCTTCAGCTGAGAAAGGAACCAAAGTTAAAATAGGAGGATTCAATATAGGTAGAGTTATAAGAAGCTATAAAGATGCCTCAATATTCAAGTGTAACCAATTTCGTATAAGGCTTAACAAAATCGAATATAGAGGAATATCTTTCGTATTAAATGGAAAAGCAAAGCTTATACCAAAGAGGAGATGTGATATTGAAATTACCTGAACCGAGATTCAGGGGAAAAGTGTCTGTAGAAGAGGCTTTACTTAATCGGAGATCTGTCAGAGAATACTCTAAAGATAAACTTACAATGCAAGAGATTTCTCAGATATTATGGGCATCACAAGGGATCACGCAAAAAAAATGGAGATTGAGGACAGTTCCCTCAGCAGGAGCCTTATATCCTATTGAAGTTTACGCTGTTCTTGAGGAAGGTGTATTTCACTATAGACCATATGAACACTCCCTTAAGCTTATTAAAAGAGGAGATGTCAGATGTGAGCTCTGCGAAGCTTGTTTAAACCAAGAATATGTTAGAAATGCACCTCTAGTGCTTGTATTTACCGGGGTTTTTAATAGAACTTGCAGAAAGTATGGAGAGAGAGGTATCAGATACGTATTAATAGAAGTGGGACATGCCTCACAGAATGTATATCTTCAGTGTGAGTCCTTGGGATTAGGTACTGTGGCCATTGGAGCCTTCTATGATTCAGAAGTTAAAAAAATTCTGGACTTACCTAAGGAGCATGAACCTCTCTATGTTATGCCCGTTGGTCGCAAAAAATGAAATGCGAAATATGTGGGAAAAATAATGTAAGTGCTATTTTAGGTGTATGTTCGGACTGTATAAGGGAGGAGTGGGATAGAACAAAATTTTTTGTAGAAAAAGCTCATCACATAAGTAGAAAGAAATTCAACTTGCCTCCAAAACCACCAAAGAAAGGTGTAGAGTGTAATCTATGTATTCATCACTGTAAAATATCGGAGGGTGAAAGAGGCTACTGCGGTATTAGAACGAATATAAAGGGAAAGCTGGTACATCTTGCAGGAACTCCGAGCAGAGGGATTGCAGAATGGTATTTTGATCCATTACCAACGAATTGTGTGGCATCTTGGTGTTGTCCAGCTCGTGATAAATTCTCCCCGCTTAAAAATCTCGCAGTATTTTATGGTGCTTGTACCTTTAACTGTCTCTACTGCCAGAACTGGACATTTAAAGAGAACACTATGCTTCTCTCTCCTACAATCTCCGCAAAAAAACTTGCTAGTAATATAGACGAATACACCTACTGCATATGTTACTTCGGAGGAGACCCTACACCCCAAGTTGCCCATGCTCTGAAAGTCTCAAAGCTTGCAACCGAAGTAAAAGATATAAAAATATGCTGGGAAACGAATGGAAGTATGAATAGTAGAATTCTAAAAAAGGTAGCAGAAACCTCGATAGAAAGCGGGGGAACTATAAAGATCGACATAAAAGCTTGGAATGATAATTTGCATAGAGCTCTAACCGGGGTAACAAATGCTCAAACACTCAAAAACATAGAGTATCTCGGGAAAATTGCCCCCGAAATCATTGTAGCAAGTACGGTACTTCTTCCATATTATATAGACCGTGAGGAAATAGAAAATATTGCTCGTTTCCTTTCTAGTATTGATGAAAATATACCGTATTCATTGCTAGCCTTTTATCCAACGTTCTACATGAGGGATTTGCCGACTACATCCAAAAAACATGCTCTAGAATGCTACCATATAGCTAAAAAATATCTCAAAAATGTTAGATTAGGCAATGTACATTTACTCCACTGATGTTTTCACAATTTTTAATAAAATGTTAAACTACTCTTCTTTGGAATGATGTATAGTAGAGTACATGTATATATATCTGGAAAAGTCCAAGGAGTTTTCTTTAGAGAATATACAAGAAGGAAGGCAAAAAATCTGGGGATAAAAGGATGGGTGAGAAATTTACCCGATGGAAGAGTTGAAGCTATATTTGAAGGTGAAAAAGAGAAAATAAAAGAGATGATAGAGTGGTGCCATACCGGTTCACCTTATTCTAAGGTTGAAAAAGTAGAGGTAACCGAAGAAGAGTATAAGGGAGAATTCGAGGATTTTGAGATAAGGTGGTAAAATGAGAATAAGCCTAAGAATAGAACTGAAAGACAAACCTGGCCAGTTAATAAAAGCTATAGAGCCTATTTCCAAATACGGGGGGAATATAGTCAGCATAGTTCATGTTAGGGAGGAAACTCGAGGGGAACGTGTTCCCGTGCACCTGATATTTACTATAGAGGATAGAAAGTCCCTTGAAAAAATTTTAGACGAACTTGAGAGGAGAGACGTACTGATATCAAAAATAGGAGAGGAGAAGAAGAAGGAAGTCATATCAATGGTCTTAATCGGACATATAGTAGATAGCGACCTTAAGGATACCTTGGACAGAATAAATTCAACGGGTGCAAAAGTGGTTGACCTAGACTTAATAATGCCCCATCCAGAAAAGGAATCCTCTGCCAAGTTAGGAGTAGAAGTATACGGAGAAGAACAAAAAGAGATTGTACTTAAGGTTGTAGATGAGGTAGCCAGAGAAAAAGATTTCTTAGTAATTAGGGCACTGGAGGTTTTGCGGTGAGAGTTCAGCTGATAGGATTCGGAGTAATTGGCCAAGGGTTCGCCAGAGTCTTACTTAAAAAGCGGGAATTCTTAAGAAAAAAATATGGATTGGACATTAAAGTCGTATCAATAAGCGATTTGAGCGGAACTGCTATAGAAGAAGATGGAATAGACTTAAAAAAAGCACTTGAAATTATGGAAAAGAAAAATGCCATCATTCATTATCCAAAAGCTCGCCAAATCGGTGCTTTAGATGCAATAAGAGAGATAGAAGCGGATCTAGTCTTAGAAGCTACTCCCTCAAACATAGAAACTGGAGAGCCGGGATTAACACACATACTAACAGCCATGAAACTAGGAAAACATGTTGTAACTTCCAATAAAGCTCCACTTGCTCTAGAATTCAAAAAATTGAGAGAAACTTCGAGAAAATATAATGTAGAGCTGAGGTATGAAGCTACTGTAGGCGGAGCTATGCCCATAATAAATCTAGCTAAAGAAATACTCTCAGCAGATGAGATAAAAGGAATTAAAGGCATACTGAACGGAACAACCAATTATATCTTGACTAGGATGACCAAAGAAGAGGCTCCTTTAGACATAGTACTAAAAGAAGCCCAAGAAATGGGGATTGCAGAAACTGACCCACGTTATGACATAGACGGGATAGATACTGCAAGTAAACTTGTTATACTTGCAAATTCTATACTCGGGCTAGATATAACTTATAGAGATGTCAAAGTGGAGGGAATACGAAGAATAACTCCCGAGGCTATTAGACTCGCAAAAAGAGATGGGAAAGTCATCAAACTTATAGGGGAGGTTAGAGATTCTGTAGTAGAGGTATCTCCAAGACTAGTCCCTGTAAACCATCCGCTCAATGTTGATGGTGTACTCAATGTTGCCATGCTTGAATGTGATATAGCGGGAGATATCACCGTGGTAGGAAAAGGAGCTGGGGGGATAGAAACAAACTCTGCTATCTTAAGCGATATAATTGAAATATGGAGAAATATCCAATGAAGTATATCGTTCTAATTCTAGATGGTGCTGCAGACTATCCATTAGAAGAGCTTAATTGGAAGACCCCGCTTGAAGAGGCATATACTCCAAATCTAGATTTTATAGCAAAAAAAGGAAGAGGAGGGCTTCTCAAAACTCTATTTAAAGGGCTTCCAAAAGGTTCTGACGTAGCAAACCTTGCAATTTTGGGATACGACCCTAGGAAACATTACACTGGAAGAGGTGCTATAGAAGCTAAAGCGCTCGGAATAGAACTAAGCGATGAAGAAATTGCATTTAGGTGTAATCTTATTACCCTAAAAGATGAGAAAATCGAGGACTACTCAGCAGGGCATATTTCCACACAAGATGCAAAAGAGATAATCAGTATTTTAAACAAAGAGTTAGATATAGGAAGGTTCTATGCAGGGGTGAGTTATAGGAACATTTTTATCGTGGATGCCCAAGGATGCGATCCTAAAATGTTAAAGAGTACTCCTCCACATGAAATATTGGGAGAGCCCATAAGCCAACACCTAATTAGAGGGGAATGTAGTCTGGTAGATAAACTGAATAAGCTAATGATAGACTCAATCGAAGTACTAAAAAAGAGCAAAGCCGATATGATATGGCTCTGGGGTCAGGGAAAAAAACTGGAATTAGAAAGTTTTGAAAATAAATACGGGCTCAAAGCTGGAGTAATTTCTGCTGTAGATTTAATAAAGGGGATAGCCGGTTATGCTCGCATGCGAGTCATAGAGGTGGAAGGCGCAACGGGATACTATGACACCAATTATAAAGCAAAAGGTAAAGCTGCAGTAGATTCCATAAAAACCTTAGATTTCGCGTATATCCATGTAGAGGCTCCCGACGAAGCCGGACATGAGGGGAACGTAGAAGAGAAAATTAGGGCAATAGAGAATATAGACAGGGAGATACTAGGGATGATATTAGATTCTGGAGTAGAAGTGAAAATCGCAGCTCTCCCAGACCACGCAACGCCAATTAAAGTTAGGACGCATACCGCCGATCCGGTGCCTTTTATTATTTACTCCCCAAAAGATAAAGGAGATGAAATTAAAAAATTTTCAGAAAGGGAAGCTATATTTGGATCATTCGGTATAAGAAATGCTCTAGAACTCATGCAACTTTTACTTTCTTAATCTTTCCATTTTTATCCAATTGAAACTCCAGCATTACCCTATGGGTTGCAAATTTTTTTGCACTAAAGCTCTGACCACATGTTTTGCATTGGAGATCGCACTCGAGTTCTAAAGCGTACCAACTTACTTCCGCATACCAACTATTACAGAACGGACATCGAGTTATGCATATGTCTAAGTAAGTTTTTTCCATGATACATATTTTTATATCCATAACTTAAACCTTATGCAATGGACAAAAAAGATAAAATTGCTCTCAGAATACTATCAAAGTGGCTGAAAAAAGGAAATATGGCTATGCGTATGAGGAACATACTCCCTTATTCTGGTTTGAGTTACAGAGAAAGAGAAAGTGTGGCAAAACTCCTTCACAATATCGTTAGATGGAAAAGGTACTATGATTTTATCCTAGAGTATCACTCTATGGACAAAGAACCCAACAACTATATTGATTTAGCAAGAAACAAGATTAAAATAGACCGAAAAATAGAAAATGTTATTCCCAAGGAAAAATTTGTAGCAATAAGATACTCCTTCTCTGACTATATTGCCAACTTATTAGAGGAAAAATTTCCTGAACTGATAGAGTACCTAAACTCCGAACCCGATACTACGCTATGTGTGAATCTAATTAAAACAACGAGGGAAAGGGTATTAGATATACTCTTCGAAGAAGGAATAAGAGGTAAGAGCTCTATTTTAGAAACCGCCGTAATTACCGAATCAATAGCTAGATACTCCTATGTTATAAGGCAAGGGCTAGCTCACGTGCAAGATGAAGCCAGCCAGCTTATA
Source organism: Candidatus Hydrothermarchaeota archaeon (assembly GCA_964610485.1). Classification (GTDB taxonomy): domain Archaea; phylum Hydrothermarchaeota; class Hydrothermarchaeia; order Hydrothermarchaeales; family CAZSVW01; genus CAZSVW01. Next base: position 11,085 of record CAZSVW010000001.1, read on the forward strand.
GCGAAAATAACTGTGTCTTTTGGAATGAGAATATTGGATTATTGTTGCGGAAGCGGCGGAAAAACTCTTGCAATGGCATCTATCACTAGAAATAAAGCTAAACTTTATGCTTATGATATAAATAAAGATAAACTGCTAAATTTAAAGAAAAGAATGTCTATTTATAGAGCCAAAATAAAAATTTTATGGGAGAAACCCAAAAAAAAGTTTGAAGTTGTTCTCGTAGATGCTCCATGTTCCGGCATTGGAGCTTCCCGTAGAAACCCTGAAGCAAAATACATCAGTTCCTGTAGGGAGTATCAAATCAAGCAACTAGAAATACTCAAAGAGGCCTCAAAAGTTGTTAAAAAAAATGGATACCTAATCTACGCAGTATGTACTTTTACGCCCGAAGAAACTGTTGAGGTTTCTAAAATTTTTCTCAAAAAATTTAAGGAATTTAGGGAAGTTGAAGTAAACTACGATATGCTAAAAGAGTTGGACGTCGGATATCTCACATCCATTCCCGGCGGAGACATATTTTACCTATCAGTATTCAGGAGGTCTTAAAAATGAAAATAATGTTCCTCAAATGTAAAAAACCCATCGAGAAAGAAATTATAAAAAAATACAAAAATATCCAAATTATAGACTCCAGAAATTTAGCAGGGGAAGAGCATCTGAAATATGCGATTTTACATGCGAAAAAAGCTTTTAGAAGAGGTAAAAACATAAGCAATAACTTACTGGTAGAAGTTGTAGTTAGAGCCTCCTGCCAAAGACAGATAAGAAAAGCTCTCCAAATCTTTGGTATAAGGGAAAATTCAAGAGAAGTGGCGGTCTTTGGAGACCGAATACCTATTGAAATCTTTAGCGTATATAAGTGCAATAAGACAAAACCCAGCTTAAATAAGGAAAAGATTGAAAAGATAAAAAAAGTATTCAAGATTACTGATGAAGAAATTAGGGCTACTAGAAAGAGAGAAAATGACGCAATTATCGAGATAATAAAAGAGAGGATAGCTCTCATCGAAATAGAATGACAAGGTTTATCTATCCATTAGTGCAAAATCTGAAACTATGGATTTTAACTTAAGTGCATATCTCCCACGAAATTATGGATATGGTATTAGTATTTACTATTATTATATTCCTCTTGCTCTTTTTTTTCTTATATTACTGTTGTTAGTTATTAAGAGCAAGAGGAGAAAAGAAAAAATATCAGATTCTTCGCTTTTAAAAAAAGAAAAGGAAAAAGAGGACCTACTTGACAATTTAAGAAAACTAAAGGAAGAAAAAATAAAATTAGAAAAAAGAATCTCAGAATTGGAGGAAAAAATAGAAGAACAAAAAGAAAAATTCAGAAAAAAAGAAGAAGAAATTATAGAAAAGGAGAAAAGATTTGAAGAATCTCTCCTTAAACAAAGTGCAATGGAAGATGAGATAAAATTTCTCCAAACAAGGATAGGAGAGCTTGAAAAAGAAAAAAATGAAATAATACAAGAATATGAAAATGAAAAAGAGAAAATAAAAAAAGAAAACGAAATTTTAATAGAATCGCTGAAAAAAGAATACGAACTTGAAATTCAGAAGATAAAATCCGATTTTGAGAATAAAATTTTAGAATATGAAAAAAAGATAGACGAAATAAAGAAGGAATGCAACGATAAAATCGCAGAGATAAAAGAAAAAACAAAAAATTCAATAAAAAAAATAATATCTGAAAAAGAAGGTATAATAGATGATTTAAGAAAAGAAAATGAACAACTTAAGAGAAAAATAGACAAATTAAAAGAAAAAATAAGGCTTTTAGAAGTTGAACGATTATAGGTGATCAAAATGAATAATATTTACCAATATGCAATTATATGTAGTGGAATAAGTTTAATATTGCTTTTATTTAAAATTTCTGTATATAGAAAAGAAATTAATCTATTAAAAAGAGAAATCAAAACGCTAAAAAGAGAAAAGGCTGAAGTTGAGGATAGGTACAATGAACTAGAAACGGAACTTAGAAAACTCAAAGAAAAAGAGGAAGAAATCCATAATTTGAAGAAAGAAATAGAAAAACGTCAAAAAGAACTTAAATCAGAAAAAGAAAAAATAGAGAAAGATCTAATGAGAGTTAAGGCGATAGAAGAAACCTTAGAGAGACATAGAATAAGAATAGGAAAACTTGAGAAAGAAAAAAGAGAACTAGCCGAAAAACTAGAGAAGTCGGAAGAAAAATGCAAAGAGAGAATAAAAGAAATAAAAGAAAAAAGCAAACATATTATCGAAGAATTCTCAAAAAAGAGAGATGCAGAAATTGAAAACTTGATAAAAGAGAAGAAAGAACTAGAAAAGAAAGTCAAAGAACTAAAGGAAAGGTTATCACTATGGGAGTCCGTGAAGGATCTTTAGAAAAAATAAAAAATAGTGTAAAAAATTTGATATACGAAGGAGAAAGACTTAAAGAGATAAAAGAAGAAGAACTACTAAGTTATTACGAAAAATGGAACTTAAAATGCATCGAACTCATAGAGAAAACATTAGGGAGAGACTCGGAACATTTAAAAGACTTCATAAATGACAAAGTAAAGGGAGAGGAGATATTAAGAAAAATTTTCTCCAAAAAACTACAAATCCTCAAAAAATACGGTCCCTTTTATAGAATACTAGACCATCAGCTGAGTATATTGAGAAGTATTGAGGAAAACTTGGAAACACAAATAATAGAATATAGGAAAATTCTGACTTTAGATTTATATCTAGAAATTCTAAATAAAGCAGAATCACTTCTAGAAATGAATTTAAAGGATGTTGCAGCCATATTATGTTACTGTACCTTAGAGAAAGTTTTAAACGATGAAGAAAAGAGGAAATTTCAAAGATTTATAGAAATTGGAGAATGTGCCATCTCTGGAAAGTTCTACATGTATACCAGAGATAAGGTACACGACATGATAAAATTTGCCAGAGAAACCATAGAAGCTCAATTAAAAGAATACGAAAAGATTAAATAACTACTCATATTCTCTGCTATCCTTCAAAATTAATGACTTGAATCATATAAATTAGCGATATCATATATCTTTATATATATGATAAAGTAAGATAAGTAAGAAAAAACTTACATTTAAGAAAATGAAGGGAGAATGTTCTAAGCAAAAGATTGTTTACGGAGTAGTAACGGTGAGTGAAAAGGGGCAAGTAGTTATTCCCGTTGATGCAAGAAGGGATTTGAACATTAAAACCGGAGATAAGCTAATCGTTCTTAAAAGAAAGGATGAAGCCGGATTAACGCTTATCAAACTTGATAAAATGGATGAGCTCATGTTTCTCATCCAAGAAGATGAAAAATTCTTTGAAAGATTAAAGGGAGGTGATAAAATAATGAAATATACTTGCAAAGACTGTAAATATTACAAGCCAATAGACGAAACAAAGGGAGACTGCTTTGGACACGAAGTTCCTGCAGATATGCCAGTAGAGAAATGCCCTGCGAAAGCATTTGAACCAAGGAAGGATTAAATAATGGAAGAGTATCCAAAATTCTTCGTCGTTTTTCAAAATTTGTTTTTTATAATTTATTTTTGGGTTAGCAATTTACGGAATGCTAAAGTTTAGGTTAATTTCATTGTTTTATTTGCTCTTCATTATTGTAATGCTGGGTTTAGTCTTAAGGAAGCATCTATGCACGAATTGCTATTACTACAATAAGCGATGTAACACTGGCTGGGGAATTCTGGCTAAATTTTTATATGAGGAAAAATCTGGAGATTTTGAACTTGGATTAAAGCTTGCAAAATTCACTTGGGCTGCTATAACCATCTTCCCAATTATTATAATGGGAGTGGAAGTCCATTTTAATATGCTGAATCCCGTGATACTTGGTATTTTTGTAATTTTGAGCGGTTTTAATTTTTTAATTCATTCTTACGCTTGTAAGACATGTAAAATGAAGGAGAAGTGCTATGGTTAAGGAAATTTATGTTAAATCTATTTTGAATAGACACAAAACTCGCGACTCATGGTTTCTGGACGATTATTCTTTAAATCCCTATAAGCTATGCCAGTTCAACTGCATTTACTGCTATATCCATGGTAGCAAATATGGTAAAAATGTTAAAGAGTTTGCGGTTAAGATTAATGCTCCAAGGTTATTAAGAAAAGAGCTTGCAAAGCTACAAAAAGCAAAAAGTATGGCTTTATTGCCCTAAGCTCTGCTACAGAACCCTGGCAAAATATCGAAGAAAAATATTGCATAACGAGGAAATGCCTCGAGATCATTGCCAATTTCAAATTTCCTGTTCATTGTCTTACGAAGTCAAAGCTCATTTTAAGAGACTTGGACTTGCTAAGAAAAATCGATGAAAATGCTATTTTACCAAAAGATTTGGCCACGCTAAAGAATGGTTGCTTAATAACCATTTCTATCTCAACCTTAGATGAGGAAATAGCAAAAATTTTTGAGCCAAACGCTCCAAGACCAAAAGAAAGATTGGAAGTTTTATATAAGCTTAGAGAAGAAGGATTTTTTGCTGGTGTAGCTTATATTCCTGTTTTGCCTTTTATCTCCGATAGCAAGGAAGAGCTTGAGGAAATGATAAGCAAGGCAAAGGAATACGACGCGAGCTATGTTTTTGTGGGAGCTTTAACCCTCTATGGTGAAGGTAAAGAACTTTACTATAAAGCTATAAAAAAGCATTTTCCTGAGTTATTGCCAAAATATGAGCGTTTTAGGTTTAAAGGTTATCAAAAGAAGCTTGAAGAAAGGGCAAAGAAGATTTGCAGGGATATTAATATTAATTACAAAATTCAAAATTAAAGTAATGTGAAATTGTATCTATCTTTTTACAAAAAAATTTTTAAATATTATTATAAAAATATATTTTTAAAAATCTTAAAATCATACAAAAATAAATTTGGGAAGTTACAGAAATGAAGATAAGAGTAAAAATAAAAGATATGGTAGAAATGTTAATATTCCAAGACTACAAATCTTTTAGCGAAAAGTATCATATTTCCAGCGAAAATATAAAATTAATAATAGATGCTCTGTATAACAAAAAATGGAAAGTAGTTTAGAGGTATGGTTTAACTATAGACTCTATATGTTCTTTGGGAACCGCTCCAACTATCCTTTGGACTGCTTTTCCATTTCTAAATAAAATAAGGGTAGGGATACTGAATATTCCAAACTTAGAAGCAGTAATAGGGTTTCTGTCAACGTCCAACTTACCAATCACGATCTTTCCCCTATATTTCTTTGCGAACTCCTCCAAGATGGGGGCAACTATCTTACACGGTAAGCACCAAGGTGCCCAAAAATCTACGAGCACAAGCTGATACCTATTAATGACTTTATCAAAATTTTCATCGCTCAGTATTATTGGCTCATCGGGGAAATGTTCCTTTAACATCTTCTTTAATTTCCTCCTCCTTATTTCCTCTAATTCGTCCATCACCTCACCTTTATTTCCTCTCGTTTAACCTTTTTCTTGAGGGTTATCTTTAATATTCCATTCTGATATTTAGCTTTTGCGGAATGTGGTTCTACTTCATAAGGGAGACTGAATACCTTTCTAAATTTTTTCATTTCTTCTCTTCTATGGAATACCCCAAAGTTAAATTTCTCAACTGATACTTTTGTTACTGCTGATATTTCAAGTAATCTGCCCCTCAGATAGATAGATATATCTTCTTTCCTAACAAAAGGCAAATCCACATATATGATTATGCTATCTTCTATCTCCTCAACATGGGTTAGAGGTTCCATCTGCCTATCACCTATACATTACAGTAGAGGTCTCACTTTTCTCCTTCATCTCTTTCAACATTTCTTGTGTTCTTCTCATTAATTCCTTTGTTTTGAGTCTTATTTCCTCTTCTTTCTCTAAAAGTTTATCTATATTTACCTTTAAACCAAATAATCTATTTATCACCTCTATTGTAGCAGCTGCTGCTCCGGGGTCGGGGAACTGAAGATATGCCTCGGACATTAGATGGATAGAAGGAATTCCTTTTCTTTTACCTAGTAAAACTACCACTCCGTTTGGACCTACTAAAAAGCCCTCCTGAAACATGGGCACTCTCTTATCTTTTAATATCTTCTCACATTCGGCAGTGCTTGGAACCGCGTATACATTTGGTCTCTCTATTTCCATTCTCTCTGGATGAGCTATCCCTCCTATCGAAACAACAAAACTAACATCCTTATTTTTCAACCATTCCAGTATTGTGTTGGCTATTGGTTTTATTAGGTGGGAAGGAAGCGGTGTTTCGGATACCACACATATAATGCTCTCATTCCCGTACACCCTAATCAGACTTCTCGGACGGTTTTCCCTTACAACCACTATCGGAGGAAGTTCTTCACTCTCGATATGAGCTATTTCTCCCAATCCAAGCGTTTCTATCATGTGAGAAACTGCGATTGTACCCACCAACCCCACATCAGGGAAACCTACAATAGCTATTGGCTTATTGAATTTTTTTTGGATGGTTTCTATTAACTCTATATCCCCCATATTCATCGCTCATATTTCTCTCTTTAAAAATTTAAATGTTTTTGGTGACCTCGAAGTAACTTGGATTAGTGAACGTAAATTTTATATTTGGAAGGGGAAAAAACCATGAAAGATGAAAGTAGGGGTTTTTCTCTGTACATGTAATGATACTTGCAACATGGATTTCAAAAAAATTAAGAAAGCTATAGAGAGAGAAGTCGAATTTGTTGAAATTCACCGTCAATTTTGCCAAAAGGATGGATTGGCATACCTGATAGATGGGATAAGGAGAAAGAAACTCGACACCTTGGTTATAACTTGCGATTTAAAACAGGATTTCTTTGAGGATTTAAACCTAGGGGAGGTAATTACGCTTAACATTAGAGAGCTATGTGGATGGGTTCACAGCAAAAAAGATGCTACCGAAAAGGCTATTTCAATGATAAAAGAGCGATTATTTATGATAAATGTAGAGAAACCAAAGAGAATAATAAAAGAAACAGGAAACAGGGTACTAATAATAGGAAACTCAAAAAAATCATTTGAAATAGCAGATGGACTTAAAAATTTTGCAGAAGTAACGTTATTTGTAGATAAAACGCCAGAAATTGAAATCCCCAATGTTAAAACAATTTTTGGAAGTATAACCCAAATCAACAGGAGGAGCATAAGATATAGGCCAAACCCTATAGATGAGAAAATTTGCATATTATGCGGTGAATGCAATAAAATTTGTGAAGAGAAAGCAATAGAATTCAATAAGAGATACTTTATAACTGAAAAATGCACAAAATGTGGAAAATGCATTCAAATATGCCCAACAAATGCTATAAAGTTTGAAAGAAACGAAAAAGAACTTAAAACAGATCACATATTAGTAGAAGATGAAATTTCTTCTCCAAAACTTTTTGATTTACTCGCCAAAATCGGAGAGGCTGAGGTCTTTAAATATATAGACGCTAACTTGGAAAATTGCCCAAGCTTCAAAAGTATGTTGGAAGGGTGCAGCCTCTGCATAGAAGCTTGCCCCAATGATGTAATATATAGGGATAAAGAAGGAATAAAGTTCGATGACCTCTATTGTACTGGATGTGGCGTTTGCTCTTCTATCTGTCCTCTCTCTCTACTGGAACTAGTGGGAGATCCCGTCATGGAAAGGTTAAAGATATTACTTGATAACAAACTAGATAAGAAGATCCTCCTTATCTCATGCGATGAAAAAAGGAAAGAACTATATAAAATTGGAAGAGAAAAAACTAGATATCCCGCATATCTTCCTCTCTTTACAAATTTAGGGAGAATATCTGAGGTAGACTTGCTAGAAGCCTTGCTTTATGGTGCAGACGGGATAATAATATGGGGTTGCGAAAAATGTTTAGAGGAACTCGACAGAACAAAAAGCTTTGAAATAGCCAATGCGATTCTCCAAAATTTCGGTTTGGAAAGCAGAATAAGAGTAGTAAAAGATTTCAAAGAAATTAAAGACATAGAATTTACCAAAATTAAACATAAAAAAATTGATCTATCAAATAAGAATAAAAGAGAAAGGCTCATCATAATAGTAAAAGAATTAATGGATCTATTTAAGAGTAAAAAATTAAAATTTACAGGTGAATATCCATTTGGGGAAGTTAAAATAGGAGAAGAGTGTACTTTCTGCGATGCTTGCATAAGCATGTGCGCAACGGATGCATTAAAGAAAGAGGGGGATAAGCTAACGTTCTCCTATCCCAAATGCATAGCATGCACGCTGTGCGAGAAGGCATGTCCAGAAAATGCAATAAAGATAGAAAAGGTCTTAGATGTAGAAAAATTGAGTAATGAGAACTACCTACCGATCTATGAGGCAGAACTAATAAAATGCAAAAAATGTGGTAAACCATTCACGAGTAAAAAAATATTGGACAAAATACTTGCATTAAAAATAGACATGGACAGAGAATTGCTCTATTACTGTGAAGATTGTAGGGCTGAGATGGCCGTTAGGAAAATGATAGAAGAAAATGCTCAGCGCAAAATATAAAAAGCATTTTCAAAAATTTTTTGAACCTATTGCTAGGGTATTTATAAAAGTAAATCCAAACGCCATTACATTAATTGGTCTTTTGTGGAGTTTTTTCACCGTTTTAGCTTTTTATATAGAAAATTTACGATTAGCTCTTCTTTTTCTACTATTAACTTCTTTTTGCGATGCTTTGGATGGAATGGTAGCTAGGCTCTCTGACAGGGTTACAAAATTTGGGGGATATTTGGACTCGGTGCTAGATAGATACTCCGATGGTATGATATTTCTTGGAATAATGGTATACCTCAGAGAAAAATACTTGTTAATATTCCTTGCAATGATGGGGAGTTTCATGGTGAGCTATACAAGGGCAAAAGCAGAAACTTGGATCGATAAGTGCGATGTAGGAGTTGCGGAAAGAGGCGAGAGATTGCTCATTTTAATAATCGCTACCATCTTAGCAAATTTTGGAATTAACATATTTATAGAGGCAATTGCCCTAATAGTGATACTCACCCATATAACTTTCATTCAGCGTATGCTCTACACGAGAAGATTCATTAAATGAGAGTTACAGAATAATGCTTTCCGAAAGGTCTTGAGGAAAAGGGTATTACCTTCGTAAATTCTTTACTCCATATAAGCTCTTCTGGAGTATTAAAAAGTTCACAAAATCTATTAATTATAGATTTGAGTATCTCCCTGTCCTCTTTCGTCACCTTGTCTTTCACCGCATATACTCCGAGCAAATGATTCGGCACTTCCCCTCTTATATAAATTCTTCCACCATGTATTCCCGCAGCCAAATCGCTCTGAACTATGGGGTCTGGCTTGTTCTTTATCTTTTTTGGGTCTATATTATCCTTATCTATAGGTTTGCTTTTGTCTATTATGGCATCCTTAAAATCCAGGCCAAGAACAACTATTATCCCCCCTGCCATGTATTCACCACAATACTGTTTTACACTACCACCATAGACTATTATTGGTCTTCTATCCTTGTATTCCTTCATATGTATCCCCACTCTGCTCCCTCCGTCCCCCATCACATATATTGCTCCCCCCCTAGCTCCCATTCCGGTGATATCCCAAGAATCCCCATAAACTATGAGTTCCCCTCCGTTGAGCGTGTTTCCTAAGAGATACTCCGAGGAACCGTGCACAATTATTCTTTCACCCTCAAAGAAAACTCCTAGGTCAAGACCCGCATCTCCAAATACCTCTATCGTTACTTTATCTTTTATCCCAGCGCCTATAAATCTCTGACCAGATACATTCTTAAGCACTATCCAATCATACCCTTTCCTTATTGCTTCTCTAATTTTCTTATTTAATTCTCGATGATAGAGCTTTACTCCTCTAGGGCATGCATCAATAACTATTTTTTTGACCATTAATGACCACCCAGTCTAATTCTTTCACCTGCATGCTTAACTCCAAGAATTTGAGCTTCATGAGGATTTGGACCTATATACCTGAGCCTATCCCTGTTTCCGACAAAACTTTCGACAGCATCTATCCCCATGGTCCCAAGAACCTCTTCTAGATCATGCGTCCATGCCCTGAGCAAATTTGCTACTCTCTGTGCTGCCCAATTTACATCCAACCTTTGAGATAATACGGGGTCTGTTGTAGCTATACCCCATGCACATTTTCCAGTTGGACATTGCTGACATACTCTACAACCCATTGCAATTAAGGCCGCAGTACCTATCATGCCCACGTCTGCACCTAGAGCTATTATCTTTATTAAATCTGAGGAACTTCTCAAAGTTCCACCAGCTACTATGGTTATCTTGTGTCTTATCCCCTCCTCAGTGAGATGCTGGTCAACTGAAGCAACTGCATGCTCTATCGGTATTCCTGCATTGTCCCTTATCACCCTTGGAGCCGCCCCTGTCCCCCCTCGAAAACCGTCTATCGTAATAAAGTCGGCTCCCGCTCTCACTATACCACTAGCAATGGGTGCAACATTATTTACAGCTGCTATTTTTACCCCAACTGGAATCCTATATTCAGTTGCCTCATGGAGGGCATCTATCAATGTTTTGAGGTCTTCTATCGAGTATATGTCGTGCTGAGGATTTGGAGAGAGTGCATCGGTGCCTATCGGTATCCCTCTGGTTTCTGAAATTAGCTTATTCACCTTCTCCCCAGGTAATTGTCCCCCATGTCCTGGTTTAGCTCCCTGTCCTATTTTTATTTCTATAGCGGCCACGTTTAGGTAATCTGGTGAAACTCCGAACCTTCCACTTGCCACTTCTGCTATTATGTTTTTCTTAAATTTATAATGGTTGGGATGTAATCCTCCTTCTCCGGTACCCATTAATGTTCCCACTTCTGTAACAGCCATCAACATTGCAGTTATCGCATTATAACTCAATGCACCGAGAGACATGTGTTCAATCAATAATGGCGTAGAAAGCATCACACCCGGAGGAAGGTCCTCTATATCATAACATCCCTCAGCGATTTCTTTAATTTTGATTGTTCTTTTTTTTCTCCCTAAGAACGTTCGCGTCTCTACAGGCTCTCTCAGAGCATCTATTGCTGGATTCGTTACCTGACATGCATCCCATACCAAATAATCGAACACGCAAGGATACGGCCTATCACATCCAGTTCCGGCGAGCAATACCCTACCCGTCCTTGCTTGTTCATCTATTGCTCTAATATGGTAAGGCGTCCATGTCCCATGAGCAGGATAAACTACGGGATAAGGAGTAATAGAAATAGCCCCTACCGGGCAGAAAGTAACACATCTTTGACAAGCCACACAATTAGAGGTATCCTTTACAATGGGCTTATTTTGTTCTCTATCATATACTATTGCTCCAAAAGTACAATTTGTAGCGCATCTACCACACTTAATACACTTATCATAGTCTATTTCTACCTTATATTTAGGGAGTTTCCTATCCATCATTTCAATAACCTCTCAAGCTCTTCAAGGTCCCTAGATTGTCCATACTTAACAATTCCTTCCTCCGTTGCAATCACTGCACTACCTGGATCTGGCTGCCAGTAGTTCATCGTATCATCTACCTCATGAATTGCATTAAGCTCGCTTGCTAAATAGAAAGTAGAACCACTTTCCGAAATTGCGGCTATGAGAGGGCGAAGTTTCTTTCTGTCTGAATGCCCAATCATTGCAAGTTTGGGATAATCCGTAGTTATAATTATACTAAAAGGCCCATTCGCCATGCCCCTTCTGTGGGTTATTCTAATTGCTGTGAACCACTTCCTAAGCTTAGGAGACATCCTATCTATATCTCTCCAGTATGGGGGAGACAAAGCCACACAGGCTATCTGTTGTGAGATGTTTTTTGGATACCCACTTTTTCTAACAAAAAAATCAAAGAGATATGCTAAAACCTCGGTATCTGTATATAAATCACAAGTATACCCTAATTCCTTGAGATACTCAACATTTGTTCCATAAGAGGTTATTTCTCCATTATGTACAATTGCGTGTCCTAAAATAGAAAATGGATGGGCACCTCCCCACCATCCGGGAGTATTCGTTGGGAATCTGGAGTGAGCACTCCACATATAACCTTTAATCTCTTCGATTCTATAGAACTTCGCAATTTCGTAACTCCATCCACTCCCCTTAAATACGGCCATATTTTTACCAGAACTTAAACAGAATGCACCATCTATTTTTCTATTAATCTTAAGCACCACATCTTTAATAACATCATCGGGATCTACTTTGTCATCTTTAGGATATACAAAGAATCTCCAAACATTCGGATATTCCCTAAAAACATTCTTATTTACTTTAACTTTCTCCTCTTTGAATATCTCAACATGATTTTTAAGAAATTCTTCGACTCTCTCTTTCGTTGGAGGTAACCCTTCTATTTCCTCCATTATAAGTTGAATGCAATAATAATCTCCAAACTTTGGAAAAAGCCCATATACTGCAAATCCTGCTCCAAGACCGTTCTCCCTCTCTCGCATCGTACATATCATCTTAACTATCTTCTTTCCACTGACTATTTTCTTATCCAAATTAAAAAACCCAGCTATTCCACATGCGCTATTATCTACTTTCCAGAGAGGTTTAGTAAATGAATCCACTCAATTACCTCCGTGTTTTCTCGATTATCTCTCTTATTTCTTCAACTTCTATTTTCTCAGGCATTGGTAGACCCATTTTCTTTCTAACGCTTATTCTCGTGGGCATCGCATATCCGCTTCTCTCGAAGAGCTTTACCTTATCTCCAACAATCCTAGGAACTTTTCCTTTTTCGATGGCAAGTTCTCTCAACTTTTTAAACATATCTTTAAGTCCTATGTTACTTGGACAATTAACTTCACATTTGCCGCACTGTAAGCATCTCCATATATCTTTACTCTCCAAAACTTCGCTCAATTTTCCTTCTAGAAGTTTATTAACAGTTATCAATGGATCAAATGGTTCTTCATCGTTTTTAGTAACTATAGAGAGAGTACATTCATTACTGCAGGCGCCGCAATGTGCATTCAGCAAACCCAAATCAAAGTATTTTTTCACGATCTCCAACTCATTTTCTTTTACTTCACTTATACGCTCTAAAATTTTATCTGTACTCGTCATATGCAAATTGAGGTGGAGTTTTTCGGGGGGATATCCAAAAGAAAGGAGCAACAACTCTGAAAGATGAAGAACAGGGATCTTATATTCTTCTAACTTTGGATTTGGCATATCAAAGCGTAGAAAGCAACCTGGACATGTAGTAACTATACAGTCGGCTTTTCCTTTTATCTCCCTCAATTTTCTCAGTAGAAGTTCATCTGCACGTCTTGGATCATAAGCTAGGATAGGGACACCGCAACATGTAAATTTTTCTTCATAGTCGATGCTCTCTGCTCCGGTGGCTTCTACAAGCTCGTCTAGGCTTCTTGGCTCTTTTCTGTCAACTTCGAGAACGGGTGGAAACACCGCGTGACAACCATAATGAACTGCAACTCTCAAACCAGATAAACTTCTTTTTACTCTACTTTTAATTTCTTTGAGATTAGAATGGAGTTCTCCTAACACATGATTTATCTCCAACTTACCGGTGTATTTTTTTCTCAATAGAGAATTTATTTTTTCACGGATATTGGGTTCTGCTAATTTATCATTAGCCGACTTAAGAGTTACATAACATCCATTACAGATCACAAGAAGTTCATTTGCAAGCTCTTCCGCTAATGCGAGATTTCTTGCAGATATACCCAGCGAGGTTTCTTCTCCATATGCGGCCAAATAAGTTGGATCTGGACAGCAAGAGGCATTTTTTATCTCAACTAAATTTATATTTAAATTTCTAAACACCTCTCTGGTATCTTCCATCAAATAAGGCAAACTCTGAATTAAGGTGCATCCCCAGAACACTGGAAGATTTTTCTCTATGTACCTTACCAATTTTTATCCTCTCCAATGCTCTGTTTCAAAAAGATACTTTAATATCTTATACATAAATTTTTTGAATGTTTTCAGAAAGGATTATCTTCTACTTTGGAGTACTTTTGTAAGGGCTAATACAAATTTATCATTCTCGCTCTTTTTCCCTATACTCACTCGTATATATTCCCCATCTAAACCTAACAACCCTGTAACGTTCCTTACAAGTATTCCTCTCTTGCATAACTCCTCCACTAACTCGGAGGCATGGATTTTCAAGAGCTTAATTAAAATGAAATTCGCCTCTGAAGGAAAAGGTCTGACTCCATTTATATTTTTAAGGATATTCATTAAACGTTCCCTTTCACTTATGATGCGGTTTTTAAGTTTATTAAAATATTCAATCTCCTCCAGTGCTTTAGCTGCTGCTATCTCAGCAATCCTAGAAATTGAAAAGGGTTGTCTTACCTTTTCTATTAAACTGGCCAAAGTTGGATTTGTAATTGCATATCCTACCCTTAATCCTGCCAAACCAAAAAATTTTGAAAAAGAACGGACTACTATCAGATTATCATACTTTTTGACTTTAGAAACAATGCTTCTTCCATAAAACTCTGAATAGGCCTCATCTACAATAACTGGGGTGTCTATGCTCTCTATTATATTACATAATTCTTTTTCCTCAATTACCGAACCTGTAGGGTTATTTGGAGAACACAAAAAAAGAAGCTTTGCACCCTTGCAACTGTCGGTTATCTCCTCACTTTTAGGAATAAAATTTTCTTCCTCTTTCATTTTAATAGTTTCTATACTTGCATCCCTAAGCATGGAATAAAAAAAATACAAAGTATAGGTGGGTACCGGGATTACAACCTTATCAAACGGCTCTAAAAAAATATTAGAGATGCTCTGAATAATTTCTGTTGCTCCATTTCCTACTGCAATATGATCTGGGGGGAGTTTTACGTATTCTGAAATCTTTTCTTTAAGGAGAGTATAGTTGGGGTCTGGATATCTTGGTATACTATCTAGCGCATGCACGACCGACTCGATTAAACTTTCAGGCGGGGGGAATGGATTTTCATTGGACTTTAGATTAACTATAGCACTCAAAGGTATACCGTATTTTTTTGAAATTTCGATAGGATCTATTCCATAATCATATTTTCCAATGAATTCTACTGTTTTCCTTACCATTTAACCTTCTATAGCCTCTTTAAGGTTGTCTATCTCTTTCTTTAGGTCTTCAAGTGGGAGGACTCCTGTTTCTTTCTCTTCTGCCCCTGCAAGCGCCCAGAATAATCGTGCTACTACTACCATCAATTTCCCCGCATATCCAGGGGAGTAGGGTAATAGTTCCGCGGCAACATCTCCACACTTCTCTAGCACTCCCTTATCCAACTTTTTAGCTTTTTCGGCTGCAGCCCCTAAAACAGAGATTCCTTTCCCTAGCACTTGTTCCCTTGCCGCATACGCTTTAGCGGCTTCGCTAGTGACCCTATGCACTCCCATTTCTATATCACCTCCTCCTAATAGTCAAGATATTTCATTATTTCCCACGGAGTTACATATAAGCAATATTGATTCCACTCGTCTATCTTTAAACTGATAAATGCTTCATATATGTGGTCTCCAAGCGTCTCTTGAAGGACTTCATCTGTAGTCAAGTGATCGATAGCATCTCTCAATGTGGTTGGAAGTTCACCTACTCCATATTTTTTCTTTTCTTCTGGGGTAAGCTCGTACATATCTTCTCTTAATGGGTCTCCCGGTTCAATCTTTTTCTTTATCCCATCAAGTCCGGCTGATAGCAAACACGAAAACGCTAGATAAGGATTGCAGCTTGGATCAACTGCCCTATATTCGCATCTTATAGTTTTTGGGCTTTTGAAGTAAATTGGAACTCTGATAAGAGCGCTTCTGTTCCTTGGACTCCAACTGATATTAATTGGTGCCTCAAATCCTGGTACTAAGCGTTTATAGCTATTCACCGTGGGGCAGCACACCGCAGTCAGGGCCTTAGAATGCTCTATCAATCCTCCTATGAAATATCTAGCTGTTTGGCTCAGTCCATATTCATCGTCTTTATCGAAGAATACATTTTCTCCTTTGAAAGGTTCTCCTTTCCAGAGGCTTATATGCGTATGCATTCCACTGGCATTATCCAAGTACAGCGGCTTCGGCATAAATGTTGCAATCCATCCGTATTTCTTTGCAATGTTCCTAGCAACAAATTTATAAATATAGAATGCATCTCCGCATTCAACCACTTCTTTGGGACTAAAGTCCAGCTCTATCTGTCCTGCCGTAGCTACCTCGTGATGGTGGTATTCAACTTTCACTCCCATTTGAGTTAGATAGTATGCTACTTCATTTCTATAATCGTTGGTTGTATCCTCTGGAGGAGCTCTGAAGTATGCTTCTTTTGGTCTGAGTATAATTCCGCCAGGAGTTATTTCTGGTGAACGAGGTACCACCCTCGGAGGACCCCAAGAGTCTCCTTTGCCTCCGTTTGGGGATACCCATAAATCATACTCTAGTTTTGTGGGATCAATGCTTTCAAATACGAAATACTCTATCTCTGGACCAAATATTGCCCTATATCCCATTTTCTCTGCTTTTTTCATAGCTCTTCTAGCAACATATCCCCTTGGATCTACTTCGGAAACTACTCCGCCCCCTTTTTCTCCAAATGCTTCATATATGTCTCCGAAAATTATTGCAGACTTCTGTATTGGGTCATCTATCCAAGGAATGACTCTAGTAGTAGCTGCATCAGGCACCCAAACCATATCGCTCATTTCGATTGTTTTAAATCCTCTAATAGAAGACCCATCAAACCCTATTCCCGTTTCGAAAGCATCCCCCTCTATAAATCCATCCGCTGGAATTGTAAAGCTCTGTAATATCCCTCTGACATCGCTAAAGAAGCAGAGTACATTTTTTACCTTTGCTTCTTTCAATTTTCTTATAGCTTCCTCACGCCCGGACATTCTCCTACCTCACAAACTTTTTGGTTTTTAATAGGGGTTATAATATTTAATGGTATTTGAGAATTTTTCATAATTTTTATGAAATTTAATTATGAACAAAATAGCTTAAATTTACGGAATAAAACCAAAAGAAGACAATATCTAGGAGATGAAGAACATATAATTCTAGATGCTAACCATTGGGTTAATTGAAAATTCACATCCCAAGAAATCCTAGAGGGATTGAAGCTTTGTAACTTTTATAAACTTAGAAAAGTTTTAAAGAACGAATATGTTTTGATATTTAGAGAAGGTATTTGAAGGAATGAAATTAAAATGCAAACATAACCGGAGGATTAAATTTCACGCCCAATAAGGTTTCTTTACATATTTGTATGCATTTAATGCAGCTACCACCGCATCTCCACAAGCCGTAGCAAGCTGTCTCGCTCTATTAACAATATCCCCCGCTGCAAATACACCTTTTATATTTGTTTCTTGCTTAATATTCACTTCTATAAAATTTTTATTAGTTTTAAGTCCTGCTTTTTTTAAAAATTCAACGGAAGACGATATACCAATGCTTATTATTATTTCATCTACACTTATTTTTTTACTTTTTCCCGTTTTGACATTATATACTTCTACTTCTTCAACATGCTCTTTTCCCATTATTCTTTTTATCTCCGTATCCCACATTATCTTAACTCCACACGAGAGCAACTTTTCCCTGTAGGTTTCCTCCGCCCTAAGCTCTCCTCTTCTATGTACGAGGGTTATCTCCCTAGCAATGCCAGATAATATGAGTGCATTTTCAACCGCCGCATTCCCTCCCCCAACTATTAGTACCTTCCTATTCTTGTATTTCTCGATGGTATCTATTTTATACTCCACGCCTCTTCTAAAAAACTTCTCTTCTCCTTCTACATTAAGTTTTCTTGGCTCCCCCCCCGCCAGACCCAAGCACACTATTACGCTCCTACCCATATATTCCCCTTTCTCTGTTTTCACTATCTTATCCTCTCCACTCAAATTGAGAGAAACAACTTTTTCATCGAATCTTATCTCTGCACCAGAAAGCTCTGCATGATTTTGGAGTTTTTCTGCTAGTTCCTCTCCAGTAATACCTTTTGGAAATCCTGGAAAATTGTAAATGAGCTTTTTTGGATAGAACTTAATTAATTGTCCTCCTCCTCTACTTTCAGCTTCTAAAATTAAAGTTTTCATTCCCCTTCTTGCAGCATACATCCCCGCAGTCAATCCTGCAGCTCCGGCTCCCAACACTATTACATCGTACTTTTGCACCATAAATAAGTTCTAAAATACCTTAAACCTTATATACTATTCCCGTATTCTCACTTTAAATATGTATAAAATTGCGGTTATACCTGGAGACGGAATAGGACCGGAAGTGATAAGGGAAGGAATTAAAGTACTTGAAGCTACTGGTATTAAGTTTAAATGGATAGAATATCCATATGGAGCAGAGTATTATTTAAAAACTGGAGAGGTACTGCCAGATGAAGCTTTAAAAGAAATAGAAAAATGCCATGCTATTTATTTGGGTGCAGTGGGAGACCCCAGAGTAAAACCTGGAATTCTAGAAAAAGGATTGCTCCTGAAGCTTAGATTTCATTTCGACCAATTTGTAAATCTAAGGCCCATTAAATTATATCCCGGAGTAAGTTGTCCATTAAAAGATAAGAAACCGGAAGATATCAATTTCTATGTAGTAAGGGAAAATACAGAAGACTTCTACATAGGGATGGGCGACAGATTTTCAAAAAAGAAACATAAATCGATTCTAGAGGTTAAAAGAAAACTTTACAACCTTAATTTTGAGATATCAATTACTCAAGATAAAGATAGAGAAATCGCATACCAGGTGGGAGTAATAAGTAGAGAGGGAGCCAGACGTGTGATAAAGTTTGCCTTTGAACTTGCTAAGAGAAAAGGATTAGAGAGAGTTACCTCTGTTGATAAGGCTAATGTCCTAACCAATGTATATTCTCTCTGGAGAGAGGTATTTGAAGAAGTATCAAAGGAATACAATGGGATAGAAACAGAATTTGCCTACGTAGATGCTATAACTATGTGGTTCGTAAAAAATCCAGAGTGGTATAGGGTGGTAGTAACCCCAAATATGTTTGGAGATATAATAACAGATTTAGGGGCGATGATACAGGGGGGCCTAGGACTAGCTCCCGGTGCCAACATAAATCCTGATGGGATAAGCATGTTTGAGCCCATACATGGCTCTGCTCCTAAATATGCCGGAAAAAATGTGGCAAACCCTATAGCCACCATTCTAGCTGGTCAGTTGATGTTAGAACAGTTAGGTGAAGAAAAAGCTGCGGAAATTGTAGAAAAAGCCGTAATTGAAATTTTAAGTGAAGGTAATTTTAGAACTAGGGATATGGGAGGAACTTCCACCACATCCGAAGTTGGAAATGCTATTGCTAAAAAGGTAGAGGAGTTAGTTTAAATGCTGTCGTCTCAAGAACTGTTTATAATTCTAGCTTTAGTAATACTCTTTTATGGGAGAAAAAAACTTCCAGAACTCGCGAGGGCCTTAGGCAGAGCTAAACGTGAGTATCACAAAGAGATATCTAAGGATGATGTTATAAAAATTGCTAAAAATTTAGGGATAAATACTGAAGGGAAATCTTACGAGGAGATACTCAAAGAAATAAATGAGAAAACCAAACTCAGGTTTTCATCGGAACCATAAGTTTATTAATCAATGTTCCCTATAAAAATAAATAAAAATGCAATATCTATTATTGGATGCAGATTATGAAAGTAAAAATGGAAAACCTATAATCAAACTTTGTTTAAAGAGGGAAAAAACAATAGTAGCATATGATGAATCTTTTTTGCCATATTTTTATGTTCATGTAAAGGATGAAGAGGAATTCAAGAGAAGTTTAAGGAAATTTAATATAAAAGAATTTAAAATTGAAGAAAAGATGATTTTTGGGAAACCTTTAAGGATCTTTAAGCTAATCTTACCGCATCCTCAAGATGTTCCAAAAATACGAGACAAAATCAAAAATCTTCCAGAAGTTGAGGAGATTTATGAATACGACATCCCATTTGCACGAAGATATTTGATAGATAAGGGACTTACACCCATGAATTTAGTAGAGGCAGATATAGAGGAAAGAGATGGTCGCTACTTTATAAAGAAAATTAAACCTGCAGGAGAGGCTACTCTATCTCTAAGGGTGATGGCATTTGACATAGAAGTATACAATCCGATGGGAGCCCCGAGGCCAGAAAAAGACCCCATAATAATGATAAGCTTGTGCTCAAACTATGGTTTAAGGAAAGTTCTAACTTGGAAAAAACCAATTAAAGATTACGATTTTGTGGAAATCTGCCAAGACGAAAGAGATATGCTATCCAAATTTTTAGAAATTATAGAGAAGGAAGATATTGATATTCTAATCGGGTATAACACAGATAACTTCGATTTTCCTTACCTTAAATCCAGATTTAAAAAACTTAAACTGAAATTAGAACTCGGAAGAGACGGAGGAGAACCGAAAATTAAAAGCAGAAGAGGACTTCCAGAAGCTAGGATATTTGGGAGATGCCATGTAGACTTGTATCCAATTATAAGGAGGAGCATTACCCTAAGCAGTTATGTGCTTGAAAATGTTGTCAGGGAGCTCCTTGGAATTGAAAAAGAGAAGATACCTGGAGAAAAACTTTGGGAATTCTGGAATAGTGGAGGAGAGAAACTTTGCAAACTCATAGAATATTCAATGGAAGATGCAACAACAACCATGAAACTAGGAGAGAAGTATCTCCCAATTTACATAGAGCTCTCTCGTCTCGTAGGTCAAACCTTATTCTCTGTCGCAAGAATGACATACGGACAAATGGTAGAATGGACACTGCTTAGAGAAGCATACAAACATGGAGAGATAGCTCCTAACAAGCCGCGGGGAAGAGAGTACATAGCAAGAGAAGAGGAGAGCTATGCTGGAGGTTATGTTGTTGAACCGAAAAAAGGTATGGCTGAGAATATTGCGGTCTTTGATTTTAGAAGCCTATACCCCAGCATAATCGTCACCCATAATATCGACCCTTCCACCCTAACAATATGTAAGGAAGGGGAGAACAAAGCTCCGGGACTAGACTACTGCTTTCCATCCAATAAAATAGGATTCATTCCAGAAATTCTTAAAAATTTAATAGATATACGGATAAAAATAAAAAAAGAAATTAAAAAAGTCAAAAATACGGAAATAAGTAGAAATCTAGACGTAAAACAAAAAGCACTTAAGATTTTAGCTAACAGTTTTTATGGTTATATGGGATATGCAAGAGCTAGGTGGTACAAAAAGGAATGCGCGGAAAGCGTTACAGCATTTGCCCGCATGTACATAAAAAAAGTTATGAAAATAGCCGAAGAAAAATTTGGTTTAGAGGTAATATATGGGGACACAGACTCCCTTTTCACCGTTATACCCCAAGAAAAAAGGGATGAAATCGTAAGTCAGTTTTTGAGTTATGTTAATGATATATTACCTGGAATTATAGAGCTTGAATTTGAGGGATTCTACAAGCGAGGAATCTTCGTAACTAAGAAAAGATATGCGCTGATAGATGAAGACGGTAAAATAACAGTTAAAGGTCTGGAATTTGTTAGGAGAGATTGGGCTCCGATAGCAAGAAAAACCCAAGAAAAAGTTCTAAGAGCTCTATTAATGTATGCTTCACCAAAAAAAGCACTTAAAATAGTAAAAAAAGTGATAGACGATATAAGAAATAGGAATGTTAAACTTGAGGATCTCGCCATCTATACCCAGCTAACTAAAAAAATTCAAAGCTACAAGAACATAGAACCCCATGTAATAGCAGCACAAAAACTTGAAAAAAAAGGAAAAAAAGTATATCCAGGGATGATTATCGGATATATCATTGTGAAAGGTAGTAAAAAAATATCTTTCAGAGCAGAACCTATTGAATTTGTATCCATCAATGATTATGATCCTGAATATTACATAGAAAATCAGATTATGCCAGCAGTACAGAGAATAATGGAAGCAATTGGATATTCGAAAGATTTCCTGAAATTTGGAATTAAACAGGAGAGAATAGAAAAATGGTTTTAAAAGCTATTTTCTTCGATATAGACGATACCTTGTTTGACAGCACCCAATTGACTATCATGGCTAGAAGGAACTCCATAAGGGCGATGATAGATGCCGGACTGCCCGTTGATGAAGAAAAGGCTCTAATGATGTTACAGAAAATAATTAAAAGATTAGGACCTAATTACCCCAAACACTATGATGAATTACTAAAAGAGCTCGGAATAGGATGGAATCCAAAAATAATAGCTGCTGGAGTGGTAGCCTATGAACATACTAAGATGGGATTTCTAAAACCGTTGCCAAAAGTAATACCTACCCTCCTAAAGTTAAAAAAGCGTGGATACAGGCTGGGAGTAATTTCAAACGGTCTAGCAGTCAAGCAGTGGGAAAAACTTGTATCTCTAGGTCTGCACCATCTTTTCAATGTTGTCGTTACTTCAGAAGAAGTAGGATACGAAAAACCTGACAGGAGAATATTTCAGATAGCCGTTGAAAAGCTCAATCTAAAACCCGAGGAGTGTGTAATGGTAGGAGATAGAATTGATGTAGACATTAAAGGTGCAAAATCTCTTGGGATGAAAACGATAAGAATAAAGAGAGGAAAACATAAAGCCGAAACTCCAAAAAATGATAAAGAGAAACCTGATTATGAAATTAAAAAGTTTGAAGAACTTTTAGAAATACTGCCATGATCAAAAAAATAAAAGAAGCCTCAAAATTGATCAGATCTGGAAAACTTGTCATCTATCCTACCGACACTCTCTATGCTCTGGGATGTGATGCTCTAAACGAACATGCGATCCGCCGGGTGTTCTTGGTGAAAAAAAGAAGTTTCTCCAAACCTTTACCTATAGCAGTACATAGCATAGAAATGATGGAACGGTATGCGTATTTAAATGAAAAAGCTAAAGTTTTGATAAAAGAATTTTTGCCTGGAGCTTTAACAATAGTTTTAAAGAAAAAAGAGAAAATACCGCATATACTTACAGCAGGGTTTGATAAAGTTGCTATCAGAATTCCTGCAAATGATATAGCTCTAAGACTTATAGAAGCTGCAGAGGTACCTTTGGTTGCCACAAGTGCAAACATTTCGGGGGAACCTCCTCCAGCATCGATAGAAAAAATCAAAATAAAAGCTGACTATATACTAGATGGAGGAAAACTAGAGGGTATACCCTCCACAATCGTTGACCTAACTGAAAAAAAACCAAAGATTTTGAGGAGGGGCATGATAGATGAACAGAGAATCTTTAAAGTGTTACAGAAAAGCGGGAGAGATAGCTGAAGAAGTTTTAAATGAAGGACTAAAGAAGATTAAACCCGGTGTAAAGGTGTTAGAAGTAGCTGAATTTGTTGAAAAGTCGATCATTGAAAAAGGAGGAAAGCCCGCTTTCCCATGCAACATATCTATAAATGAAGTTGCTGCCCATTATTCTCCAAGTGCCTGGGATGAAAGGGTCTTTAAAGAAGGGGACGTAGTAAAGTTGGATATTGGGGTGCATATAGATGGATACATTGCAGATACTGCAAAAACTAAGGAGCTCGGTTCGTGCTATAAAAAATTAATAAAAGCTAGTGAAGAGGCGCTTAAAAATGCAATAGAAATAATCAAACCCGGAGTGAAAACCAATGAGGTAGGGGAGGTGATAGAAACTACAATTAAAGAATACGGTTTTCTCCCTATCAGCAATCTAACAGGACATCAACTAATGAGATTTACTCTACATGCTGGGACTATAATTCCAAACATAAAAACAAACTACGGAAAAGAATTTAAAGAAGGAGATGTTTTTGCTTTAGAACCTTTTGCGACCACTGGCTGTGGCAGGGTAGTAGATGATGTGAATGTTTTAATTTTTAGGTATATCCAAGATAAGCCAATGAGAGTAAGAGAAGCTAGAATTATTTTGCAATATGTAAAAGAAAATTTCAAATCGCTTCCATTTGCTGAGCGATGGATAGCTCATTTGACTTCTAGGCTGAAATTGTCACAAGCTCTACGGCTATTAGTCCACTCTAAAGCTCTGCACGCTTATCATGTGCTAAGGGAAAAAGATAAAGGAATAGTTAGCCAAGCTGAACATACGGTTATAGTTACTAAGGAAGGGTGCGAGGTTACTACTGGAGAAATCTAAACCTAATTTTGTGAAGGGTTCACATTTTTTTGGGAAAATTTTAATATTAAAGCTTATTAAAAGTATTTACATGAATTCTATGGAGAAAGTAAGAATAAAGTCAGAGATAAAAAAAATTCTAAAAACTATGCCGAATATTCTTTTTGCATATATTCATGGCTCGTTCTTAAAAGAAAAGTTTAGAGATATTGACGTAGCAATTTATTTAGATAAAGAATATGAATATGATAAAAAAACCATTCTAAAAAAAGAACTAGAACTTGAGGAAATTTTAGGTAGGAAAATAAAATATCCAGTAGATGTTAGAGTTTTGAATAATTCTCCTCTTTCCTTCAGGTTCAACGTAATAAGGTATGGAGAAATTCTTTTCAGTAAAAATGAAGATGTGAGAAGTGATTTTGAGGCTTTGACGATATCAGAATATCACGACTTTGCATATTTTAGGAGAGTTTACATGAAGGAGGCTTTGAATCTTGAAGTATAAATATAATCCTGATAAAATAAGGAAGCTCTTCTCAGAATTATTTAATGCATTAGATAAACTTAGAGAACTTGCAAATTTACCAAAAGATGAATTTTTGAGAGATGTGCATAAAGTTGCAAGTGCAAAATATCATCTTCTAATTGCAATAGAAGCTTCTATTGACATGTGTAATCATGTTATTGCTCAGAATAAGCTAAGAACTCCTGAAGATTATGCAGATACTTTTAGAGTTCTGCAAGAAGTTGGAGCATTTCCCAAGGACTTTCTTCCTAAATTAATAGAAATGGCGAGGTTTAGAAATAGGCTAGTGCATATCTATTGGGAGGTAGATAACGAAGTTATATATCAAATTTTAAAAGAAGATATTTCAGATTTAGAGAAATTCACAGAATATTTTACAGAGTTTCTAAAGAAAAAAGTGTAGATTTCACAAAATCTCTTCCACAAATTTTTCGGGGTCGAACTCAACTAGATCTTCATACCCTTGACCCGTTCCAAGGAAGTAAATTGGCTTATTTAGCAAATAAGCCAGAGAGATAGCTGCTCCGCCCTTTGCATCTGCATCTGCCTTTGATAAGATAATTCCTCCTATCTCCACAGCCT
>CAZSVW010000002.1:0-34381 GCA_964610485.1 Candidatus Hydrothermarchaeota archaeon
GTTGACAATGTAAAGTCGAAGTTTGGAATGAGGGAGAGCATTGCCTTTATAAAGGTTTATAAGAGTAGGGATAGAATGATTAGCATCGAGACAGATGCAAAAATAAAGAAAAATTTTCCGGAGGAAATAAAAAGTGAGTAAATGGAAGTGCTATAAGGTTGAGGAAGATAAATTAATAAGGTTAAGAAAATCCTGTCCTAGATGTGGAGAGGGAGTATTTCTTGCAGAGCACAAAGATAGATTGGCTTGCGGTAAGTGTGGTTATACCGAATGGAAGAGATGATATGTTTAGGCATAGAAGGAACCGCTCAGAAACTCGGAGTCGGTATTGTAAGATGTGATGGGAAGATTTTAGCTAACGAGGTTAAGCATCAACCGATCGTGGAGGGAATCCATCCTAGGGAAGCGGCACAACATCATGCCGAAAATATAGATAAACTTATAATTAGGGCGTTAAAAAAAGCAGAACTAAGCATAGATGATGTGGATTTAATAGCTTTTTCTAAAGGACCGGGATTGGGCCCCTGTTTGAGGGTTGTGGCAGTCGCTGCAAGGACTATTTCTCTATTTAAAAACTTACCTATAATCGGGGTTAATCATTGTATTGCCCATATAGAGATAGGAATACTAGCAACCGGTGCTAGGGATCCTGTGGTATTGTATGTTTCTGGAGGAAATTCTCAGGTCATTGCCTATGCAGATGGCAGATATAGGGTTTATGGTGAGACACTGGATATAGCGGTAGGTAATTGCATAGATCAGTTTGCTCGTGAAGTGGGGCTAGGAAATCCCGGAGGACCTATTGTAGAGAAATTGGCGGAGAAAGGTAAATACATCGAATTGCCCTATGTTGTGAAAGGAATGGATTTCTCTTTCTCGGGCCTTCTTACGGCATCAATAAAAGCAACTAGGCATCATAGAATTGAAGATGTGTGCTTTTCTTTACAGGAAAATGCATTTGCAATGCTCGTTGAAGTAACAGAGAGGGCCTTAGCGCAGCTAGGTAAGGAAGAAGTTTTACTCGTGGGAGGGGTTGGAGCAAATAAAAGGCTTCAGCAGATGATGAGGAGGATGTGCAAAGAATATGGAGCTGAATTTTATGTTCCACCTACATCGTTGCTTGGAGATAATGGAGCTATGATAGCATGGTTGGGATGTCTCATGTACAACTCTGGAGTTAGGCATAGGATAGAGGATACTCTGGTAAAGCAAAGATACAGAACAGACGAAGTAGAGGTAACATGGAAATGAATGGACGCAGGGGGATTTGAACCCCCGGCCTCCGCCGTGCGAAGGCGGCGCTCTTCCACTGAGCTATGCGCCCTTTTACTTTTTAAAGTTCTAAATAACAAATAGAAAATTATTTATACACTTGCCCCAATTTTCTGTGCATGAAGAAGTATGTAATTGGAGTGCTGTGGTCTTTTTTGTCTTAAGTGCATGTATGGGAGGTAAAACGGCTACTGCTCCACAGGCGTCTGGAAAAGAGCATACATTTACGAAAGAGACACCGCAGGGGAAAGAGCAAATTACTGTTACTGAGGGAGAAGGTGGCGAGGATTGGTGCAAGAAGGGCATGAGTTGGTCATATACAGGGCCTCAAGGTGCAGCCTCTTTTGTAATAAAGGGAAAGACTACCTATAAGGGAAAAGAAGTATGTGAGGGAGAGTACGTAGATAAAACTACTGGTCAGAAAGTGGTTATCTACTTCACTAAAGGCCAGGAGCATATTTGGTGGGTAATTTACGATGCAAACGGGAACAAAATTACAGAATATGAATTAACAGGGGGAGGATAGACCCCCTATCTTTTTAATTTTTAAAATGAGATTAAAATTAAATTATGGGAATCTTAAAGTTTCTGTTTCGTATAAGCTCAGGAGAAGAGGAAATAGAAGTTTAGTTTTCATTCATGGTTTAGGGTGCACTAAGGAAATTTTCAACCGTGTATGGCATTTTCCAGGTTTTGATGAGTTTACGATTTTAACAATAGACCTAGTTGGATTTGGGGATTCTTCGAAACCGCAAGAATTTTCTTATGAAATAGAAGACCAAGCAGAAATTGTGAAATGTGTTCTAGAAAAACTCAAGTTAGAGAATGTAAACTTGATAGGTCATAGTATGGGAGGAGCCGTTGCTCTATTTCTAATAGAAAAAATTTCTTCGAAGGTTCAATCTTTTGCGAATCTTGAGGGAAATCTGATTCGAGAAGATTGTACAATAAGCGAGAAAGCTTTACATCTTCCTCTGAATAAATTAAAGTACAAAATGATGGAAGTAAGTGATGCATGGTATAGAATGGCAATGAAATCTTCAGAAAGTTCTTTTTATAAGAGTTCGAAATCTCTGGTTAGAATTTCAAAGAGTAACACGCTTTTAAGGCGGTTTATTAGTCTGAACATTAGAAAAGCATATTTTTATGGAGAGAGAAATGCTAATTTACCTGTATTAAGGAAGCTTAAAAATGTAGAGAAAATATCCATATCCAAAAGTGGGCATTTTATGATGCTGGATAATCCTGAGGAGTTTTATTCTAAACTTTTGGATTTCATCGAGAGGTAAGGTGGCTATGGTTCTTTTCGTATATCTTTAAATATGATAGGAAAAATTCTTTTATAAGTGAGCGGGCCCGTGGCTCAGCTTGGTTAGAGCGTCCGGCTGATAACCGGGAGGTCCTGGGTTCGAATCCCAGCGGGCCCATTAAAAGCGGGCGTAGTCTAGCCTGGTTAGGACAGGAGCCTGCCACGCTTCTGGCCCGGGTTCAAATCCCGGCGCCCGCATTCAAAACATCGGAAGAAAACTTTATATATAAAGTCATCCTTTTTTGGGAGCTATGGGTAAAAGACCAGCAAGATGCTATAGGATACCTAAGAATAGGGCATATACTAGAAAGGAATATATCAAAGCAATTCCAGCTTCTAAAATAACTATTTTTGATATGGGAAACTTGAGGGATGCGGATAGTTTCGAGGTAGAGCTCTCATTGGTGGCAAAAGAAATGGCCAATATAACACATAATGCATTAGAGGCTGCAAGAGTAGCTGCAAATAGGTATCTAATGAAAAAGGCGGGAAGGTCTAACTTCTATTTGAAAATAAGGGTATATCCCCATGAGATACTCAGAGAGAATAAGATGGCAACAGGTGCCGGTGCAGATAGGGTATCCGATGGCATGAGGAGAGCCTTCGGGAAACCTGTAGGATTAGCTGCTCGGGTGAGAAAAGGACAGAGAATAATGAGTGTTAGGGTGAATCCAAATAACTATACAATAGCAAAGACTGCTCTAAAGAGGGCATCTTCCAAACTTCCGATCCCATGTAGCGTTGTGATAGACAGAGGAAAAGAAAAACTTAAACTTTGACGGATTTATTATTTTATTCAATGTCAATGTTACATCATATGTAACATATCCTCAAAAATTTTTTATGGTTAAATCTTAAAATTGATTTTCATGTTTAGAATTAAGGAGACATATTTAAAATATCTAAGAGAGATAGGTGGAGATATAATATCTTCGGAAGACCCCTCTGAGATAATAAGAAGAGAGCGAAAAAAAGCTAACATCACCCAAGAGGAATTAGGGAGGTTACTCGGAATAAGGAGAGAGACAGTCTCCAGAATAGAGAGGGGATACATTACCCCCACATTCAATTTTGTTAGAAAATTTTCAAGGATAATTGCAATTTCCAAAATTCTTGGAGGAGCTCATGGCTTGTTTTCTACTAATTTTTTGAGTCTATATTTCAATATGTCTCCTAGGGATATTAGGATGTTAATGGATATATCGCTTAGGAGAGAGGTGAAAAAATGGAGATAGCTTGGTTTAATGATCTGAATAAGGAAGATGTAGCTCTGGCAGGTGGGAAAGGGGCAAATTTGGGGGAGATGACACAGGCAAATCTCCCCGTACCCCCAGGATTTGTAGTTACCTCCAAAGCTTATTGGAGATTTTTGAGGGAATCTAAAATTTGGGACAGGATTTCTGAAATATAAAAGAGGACAAATGTGGATAAAACAAGGGAACTACAAGAAGCTTCTAAAGAAATAAGGAAATTGATAGTAAATACGCCTATGCCGGAGGACCTAAAGAAGGAGATAGGCGAATACTACCTAAAACTTTCCAATGGTGAAGAGTTCGTGGCCATAAGAAGCTCTGCAACGGCAGAAGACTTACCAACTGCGAGTTTCGCTGGACAGCAAGAAACTTATTTGAATGTAAAAGGGGTTAAAAGTGTAGTTGAGCATGTTCAAAAATGTTGGTCTTCTCTTTTCACTCCAAGAGCCATTTTCTATAGAGAAAAGAAGGGGTTTGCCCATGAAAAGGTAGCTATAGCCGTGGTAGTTCAGCGAATGGTGAATGCCGATAAGGCTGGAGTAATGTTTACCGTTCATCCAGCTACCGGGGAAAGGGATAAAATAGTAATTGAGGCTGCATGGGGACTTGGAGAAGGCGTGGTTAGTGGTACAGTTACTCCAGACCATTATGTGGTAGATAAAGATTCTGGTAAGATTCTGGACAGGGAAATTGCTACGAAGGATGTAATGTTTGTAAGAGATAAAAAAACAGGAAAAACTGTCAAGAGAAAAGTTCCGAAAGAACTCAGAAAAAAGCAGGTTTTAAATGAAAAAGAAATTGAAGAACTAGTAAAACTTGGTAAGGTTATAGAAGAACATTATGACTTTCCTCAAGATATAGAATGGGCAATAGAAAAAGGTAAGGTGTATATTCTCCAATCTAGGCCAATTACTGTATTTTATGGCGAGAAAAAAGAGGAAGAAGTCGGAGAAAAAGAAGTTCTAGTTAAGGGTTTAGGTGCTTCTCCCGGCTTGGGTTCTGGGAAGGTAAAGGTCATATTTAGTACAGAAGAGTTAGATAAAATCAAGGAGGGAGACATTCTAGTTACTACTATGACAAATCCAGATATGGTACCAGCGATGAAGAGGGCGAGTGCGATAGTTACGGATGAGGGGGGAATGACGTGCCACGCAGCTATAGTATCTAGAGAATTGGGTATTCCTTGTGTAGTGGGGACACAGAATGCTACAGCTAAATTAAAGGATGGCATGGAGGTTACGGTAGACGGGACGAGAGGTGTAGTATATAAGGGACTTATAAAAGTAGAGAAAAAGGAAGAGGTGGTAAAGCCGGCACCTTCTAAAATAATAACAGCAACCGAGATAAAAGTTAATATAAGCATCCCCGAAATTGCACCTAAAGTAGCTCCGATTGCAGATGGCGTGGGGTTGCTTAGGGTAGAGCATTTAATTTTGGGTGTAGGCAAGCATCCTATCAAGTTTATCAGAGACAATGAAGAGGAAGAACTCGTTAAGAGGATAGCTGGAGGGGTCAGAAAAGTAGCTCAGGCTTTTTATCCGAAGCCAGTATGGTATAGAACATTGGATGCTCCTACAGATGAGTTCAGAGCACTGGAAGGGGGGGAAGACGAACCAGTAGAGCACAATCCCATGCTTGGTTGGAGGGGTATTAGAAGAGGTCTCGATCAGCCAGAACTCCTTAAAGCGGAGTTCAAAGCAATTAAAAAGCTTATTGATGAGGGATTCAAAAATATAGGAGTTATGATTCCCCTAGTGCAGCATCCAAGTGAGCTTAGAAAAGCTAAAGAAATTGCAAGGGAAGTGGGTTTAGAACCTCATAGAGATGTGAAATTTGGTATCATGGTGGAGACTCCCGCTTCAGCTTTGATAATAGAAGATTTCATAAAAGAGGGAATAGATTTTGTAAGTTTTGGCACTAATGACTTGACTCAATATACCTTGGCTTTAGACAGGAACAATGAAAGGGTAGCGAAGTTGTATACGGAGAAGCATAAGGCTGTACAGAGGCTAATAAAAGAGGTGATAAGTATATGCAGAAAGCATGGGGTGGAAACTTCTATCTGTGGTCAAGCAGGGTCGGATCCAGAAATAGCACGAAAGCTTGTTGAGTATGGGATCACGAGCATCTCAGCCAACCCGGATGCTGTAGAAGCTGTCAGAGAGATGGTGGCAAGGACGGAGCTTAGACTACTTTTAGAGAAAACAAGGGATAAAAATTGAAAATCAACGATGTATTAGAGGAGTTGAGGAAATATAAGGCTAGAGATTTAGACTTTTCGGATGGAAGAATTTTAAGTTCCATGTGTACCTCTCCCCACAGGTTAGCTAGGCGTGCTTTTTTAGAGTTTATAGATACCAATCTTGGAGATCCCGGATTATTCCAGGGAACAAAAGAATTGGAAGAAAAAGCGATAAGATTTATGGCAGAGCTATTTAACTCAAAAGAAGCATGTGGTTTCATATGTTCTGGAGGAACCGAAGCAAATATTACAGCTCTATGGGTTGCAAGGAATCTCTCACGAAAGAAAGAAATAATCGTACCCGAGACAGCTCATTTTTCTTTTATAAAAGCAAGCAATTTGCTTGGACTTAGACTTAAAGTGGCGAAGATAGATGAAAACCATGAAGTTGTTATAGAGGATGTTAGGAGAAAATTGGATAGAAAAAATACGGCAGCTATCGTTGGCATAGTGGGGACTACTGAATACGGGAGTATAGACGACATAGAATCCCTATCAGAAATAGCTGAAGACAGAGACATTTATCTGCACATCGATGCCGCATTTGGTGGACTTGTTGTACCTTTCTTGGATATTCAGAGAAAATTCGACTTTTCTCTTGCTGGAGTTTGTTCTATCACTGTAGACCCCCATAAAATGGGAATGGTCCCCATACCATGTGGTAGTATACTGTTTAGAAATAGAGAATTTCTAGAATACATTTCTACCCCTACCCCTTATCTCACTCAGAAGCGGCAACATACTCTTCTAGGAACAAGAACCGGCGCATCCGCTGCAGCGGCATATGCGATGTTCAGATTTTTTGGAAGAGAAGGTT
Organism: Candidatus Hydrothermarchaeota archaeon; assembly: GCA_964610485.1. Classification (GTDB taxonomy): domain Archaea; phylum Hydrothermarchaeota; class Hydrothermarchaeia; order Hydrothermarchaeales; family CAZSVW01; genus CAZSVW01. The sequence goes on from CAZSVW010000002.1 coordinate 6,894, forward strand.
ATAGGAAAGTAGTAAAGAGGTGCATGAAGGTTACATACTACTTATACGAAAAAATAAAATCACTTGGACTTGAGGTTTTTTATCCTACTATGAATATCTTGGTATTTAATACCAAGGATAATGAGAGAATATTTACCGAGATATCAAAAAGAGGATGGACGGTATCGAGAACTAGAAAGGGAGAGATAAGAGTTGTTATAATGCCGCATGTAAAGATTAAACAAGCTAGAGAATTTATTGGGGATCTAGAGGAGATATGCGGGAGATTTTTAGAATAGTAAAAGAAAAAGGTTATAAGAGGATAGGGCTCCAATTTCCAGAGGGACTTAAGTGGAAGGCTACAGAAATCATGCAGGATTTAGAGGCTCATGGGGTAACGGTATTTCTCTCTTTAGACCCGTGCTATGGCGCATGCGATTTGGCTGATAAAGAGATGGAAGAACTGGGCGTGGAAGCTTTATTCCATGTGGGACATTCCAAAATTTTGGATAATACTGCTATTCCTGTATTCTATATAGAATACAAAATTGATTTTGATATTTTTCCATGCATTGAAGAAAATTTGGATATTTTACCGGATAGGATAGGCCTAATAACTAATATTCAGCATATTCATATGATTTCCAGCGTTAAAAAATTTTTAGAGGAAAAAGGAAAAAAGGTATTTGTAGGGTTACCTAAGGGTAGAGCCAAATATGCTGGTCAGGTATTGGGTTGTGATTTTTCTGCAGCTAGATGTATAATGAAAAAGGTCGACGGTTTTCTATATTTTGGCAGTGGAGATTTCCACCCTCTGGGCGTTGCTTTGGCAACAAAAAAAACTACCCTTGCCCTTGACATGGGAGGAAATATAAAAGATATTGGTAAAAAAGCTAGAAAAATATTAAAACAGAGATACTCCATTATAGCAAAGGCGGTAGAAGCGGAAAGTTTTGGAATTCTCATAGGAGAAAAAAGAGGGCAAAGAAGGCTAGAGCTTGCAATGAAATTAAAAGAAAAAATTGAAAAAAAAGAGAAAAAAGTTTTCTTGTTCAGCATAAGAGAAATAATTCCAGAGAATCTCAATTACATAAAAGTAGACGCTTTTATAAATACAGCTTGTCCTAGAGTTACAATCGATGAAGCATTGAGATTTAGGAAGCCGATATTAACTCCGAAGGAAGTAGAAATTTTAATCGGAGATAAAAAATGGGAAGAGTATGAGATGGATGAGTTTTAAATTTCTCCCCAGAATATAAATTCAGCAGGCCCCGTCATGTAAATTTCTTCTTGCATTTCAACATATATGTCACCACCTTTCGCATGAAATACGAGGGTTTCCCCATAATTTGCTAGTCCAATCGCTATAGCTATAGCAGCACTTGCGCATATTCCAGTTCCACAAGCTAAAGTTTCCTTTTCTACTCCTCTTTCGTAAGTTCTTATCTTGAATTCTCTCTCTCCCATTTGTTGGACAAAATTTACATTCGCTCCTTGGGGGAAGATCTTACTGTGTCTCAGTTTTCTTCCCAGTTCTTCTACATTTAGGTCATCTATATCATTAACAAAAACTACGGCATGAGGTACACCTGTATTGACGGCACTTACTTCTATACCCTCTATTGTTTCTCTGATTAATTTTCCCTCACCTATTGCAGGTATTTTGTCTCTTTCGAATTGAGGTTTTCCCATATTTACCTTAACATAGCTTATTTTGCCATGATTTTTAGTAATTTCAACTTCTTTAATCCCCGCTAGCGTTTCAATGAGCTGTTTTTTTCCTATTATATCTCTGTCATATACATGTTTTGCAAGGCATCTTATTCCGTTTCCACACATTTCAGCTTCAGTTCCATCTGGATTGAAAATCCGCATTTTCAGGTCAGCTATTTTAGAAGACTCTGCAAGAATCAGTCCATCTCCTCCAATTCCTAATCTCCTATGGCAAAGTTTCTTTGCCAGTATACTTTTATCTTCTTCTTTTATTTCTCCACTAAAATTTTCAATTATTATAAAATCGTTTCCAGCACCGTGATATTTGTAGAATTTCATTTTATTTTTTGCTTTCTGATTTCTTCTAAAATTTCTTTAGCTCTCTGCATGCTTATTTTTTTCTCCTTTGCCATTTTTTCGGCAATTATATCTATTTCTTCACCTTTTGCTCCTATACTTGCAGCGAGGTTCCGTGCATGGAGTTCCATATGCCCTCGCTGGATTCCCTCGGTGGCCAATGCCCTGAGTGCAGCAAAATTTTGAGCTAATCCTACAGATGCCATTACCTCAGCAAGCTCTTTAGCTGACTTTACATCTAAAATTTTTAAACAAACCCTTGCAACGGGATGGACCCTTGTTGCCCCTCCTATGATTCCTGCAGCTATAGGCAACTCTATCGTTGCCACTAAGTCTCCATCCTTATTTTTCTCATACGTGGTTAGTGGTTTGTATCCCTGAATTGCAGCATATGCATGAGCACCTGCCTCCAGAGCTCTGGTATCATTGGCGGTAGCTAATGCTACGGCAACTATACCATTCATTATCCCTTTATTGTGGGTTGCGGCTCTATATGGGTCAGAAAGTGCAAAGGCATAAGCTTGGAGTATTCCTTCTACGACATCATCTCCACCTATGGCATCTTTATCAAAGATCGCTCTTGCTCTCGCAATCCTATATTTCGCTAGGTTGGAGATGATTCTTAAATACACCCTCCCGTCAGTTATGCTCTCTATATACGGTGCTACAGCCTCACACATAGTATTTACAGCATTTGCCCCCATAGCATCTAAACAATCTACAAGTAGATGTATAATTATCATTTTTCCTTTGAAGCTATCTATTACCCTAACTTTTATGTCCTTTGCTCCTCCTCCCAGTTTTACTAATGTTGAATCTTGAGAGTTTGCTATTTTTAGTATCTCATCTTTATGAGAGAGGATTACTTGGCTTGTATAGTTTGGGTCTCTTACATTGGTAAGTTGGATTTGCCCTATCATTGTTGAACTATCACACTGGGCGGTGAAGCCGCCTTTTACCCTAGCTAGCTTTGCAGCATAGCTTGCAGCTGCTACCACGGAGGGCTCTTCAATTGCCATGGGAATGAGGTAATCTTTTCCATTTATTAGAAAATTTACGGCGATTCCTAGGGGCACTTCCATAGCCCCTATCACATTTTCTATCATTCTGTCTACTTGCTCTATATCCATACATCCAGTATTCCTTATTATTCCTATCTCTTCATCCGTTAAGTTTGCAAATTCTTTCACTATTTTTAGCCTTTCATCTACGCTTAATTTATAGAATCCGGAAATTTTTGAGGTCTTCATTTTAGCAACCTCACGGGGACTATTTGTTTTGATAGTAAGTCATGTAACCCTTCTCTTTTTCTTATAAGTTCATATTTCCCATTACATACTAGAACCTCAGCGGGAAGCGGCCTTGAGTTGTATCTGGAGGACATCACTATCCCATAGGCTCCAGTATCCAGGATAGCTATTATATCTCCTTCTTCAATTCTTGGTAAAAATCTATTTTTTGCTATTATGTCTCCAGATTCGCATAAATTTCCAGCGATATCAACAGTTTCTTCTTTTTTTGCAGTCATTTTATTCGCAACAACTACCTCGTGATATGCTTGATACATTACTGGCCTTATAAGGATGTTAAATCCAGAATCTACCCCTATAAATTTTTTTATTCCTTTTTTAATCGTGGTTACTCTAGTTAGCAAAATTCCAGCATCTCCAACAATATATCTGCCAGGTTCTAAAATCAGAGTGGGGTCTCCTAAACCATATTCGTCTATTTTATTTTTGACTATGGGGACAATATTTTCTGCCAGTTCTCTAGGCGTAATGGATGGAGCATCCTCTTTGTATTTTATTCCGATTCCACCTCCCAAGTCTATGAAATTCAGCTCTATAGAATTTCGATGTAGCTTTCCTACCAAGTCGAGCAGCTTATATGTAGCTTCTTTATAGGGGGATACTGAAGTTATCTGCGAACCTATGTGCATGTGAATTCCTTCTATTGAGAAAAATTTGCATTTTGCAGCCTTTTTATATGCAAAGATCGCTTCATCCATCTGTATGCCAAATTTGCTCTCTTTTAGACCTGTAGCAAGGTGCGGATGCGTTTCTGGAGATATGTCGGGATTCACTCTAAAGGAAATTTTGGCTTTTTTTTGCTCAGATTCGCATATCCTTTTAAGTCTTTCGAGTTCGTGGAGTGAGTCGATATTTATAATTACACCAGCTTCTAGAGCCATCCTCAGTTCTCTGTCGGTCTTATTGTTTCCCGTGAAGAATATTTTTTCGGGTTCTATTCCAACATTCAGTGCAATATAAAGCTCTCCTTCTGATACAACATCTGCTCCAGCCCCTTCTTGTCTCAAAATATGTAAGATAGCCAAGCTTGTATTTGCCTTGTACGAATATTTTATCTCAACTTTGGGATAGAGCCTTGAAAAAGCGTTATAGATCTCCCTATATCTATGTCTTATTCTATTTTCGTCCATAACATAGAGAGGAGTACCAAACTCATCTGCGAGTTTTACACAGTCAACTCCTCCAATATAGAGATGATTTTCCTTAATCTCTAAGTGTTCTCTCAATGATTTATCCTCCTTTGAACGGTTTGGGAGTTGCTAGAGTTTCCTCATCCATATACAAATCTTCACACTCTTCATCAATCTCTCCAACCTTCTCAATTCTTATTAGGGAAGATTTATACCAATCAACGTCAGGTAAACCAACATTTACCTTTATTTCGTGCATCATTCGATAAGAGTTATAAAATTCATCCCACTCATTTTCACGTTCTGGATATATGCTAAAGTCTCTAATTATATCTGTTATAACAAAGTTATGATCAATTAGAAACTTCTCTACTACTCTCCATTTTGCCCATGAAGATTCTAATCTAGTTAGGCCGAAATACCCAGAGCTTCCTATACCCTTAAGTCCTTCAATTCCGCACCTCAAGAATATCTTGAGTCCTAATACAGATTCGGGAGGTTCAGAAACAAAAGAATCAAATTTTCCTATGTTATCTGGGAAACCTTTACTCAAGTCTTGTTCTATTGCCTGAATGTTCAGTTCGTGCTCTCTTGAAATTTCTTTTATGAATTTTAATATTCTCCTGTCGATGTCCAGAACAACTATTCTCTTTGGCAGTTTGGTTAGCCCGATGAATATGCTGAATAGGTCATCATCTCCCAACACCAAGATTTCCTTTCCAGCCAGATCTCCCCGTTGATACATGAACCCCGCCTTTATTGCCAAGTCGTACGGAGCGACTATCCCTTGGTCATATTCAGCGATGGGTAAGGGTCTATCCTTCGTGATTCTGTTAAAATCATCTAATGTTTGTTTAAAAATTTTTGGTTCATACCCCCTCCCCTTACACTTCCCGCATCTGAAGTCGATATATTCAAATGGGAAATGCCTCAACAAATAAAATTTCTTTTTTTCTTCATTGAATCCAATATCTTTCCCTAAAATTTCATTTATGGTAGTTATTATCGTTCTTAGATCGTACTCATTTTCGTCTATCAGCTTCCAAAGGCTTTTTTCTTCACCGTTTAGGGATCGGAATAGCAGTTCTTTCAATTTCTTCATAAGGTATGCCCCTCATAATATCCATTACCTTAATGTTGAGAGGTTTAAACTCCCTTTTCAGCCATTTTAGTATTTCCCATGCTTTTTCTGATGAGCCACATGTGAATATATCTACAGCCATGTAATTGTATTCAGGCCAAGTGTGCACTGTAAAGTGGGACTCAGCTAGCAAAAAAATTGATGTCACCCCGTGGGGATTGAATTGGTGGTGGTAAGATTTTAAGACGGTTACACCCGATTTTTTAACAACCCGTTCTATTTTCTCTTTATAGTTGCTTAGTTTTGAAATATATTTGGGGTTGCAACCATATAACTCAACAACGAGATGCAATCCAACCTGGATCACCTTTACATCACCTCCTCCATTTTTTCTATGGCTATTTTTATTTTCTCTTCATTTTGGGTAAGGGCAAACCTCACAAATCCTTCTCCGTATTTTCCAAACCCTACACCAGGTGTGCAGACGATGTTTCCTTCCTCTAGGAGTTTTGATGCGAAGGTCATGCTGGTGTATCCCTCTGGAACTTCTACCCAGAGGTAGAATGTTGCCTTTGGTTTTTTGCAATGGAGCCCTAGTCTCCTAAGTCCACGGTACATTAGGTTTCTTCTTTTCTGATAGATTTTTATATTTTCACGAACGCAATCTTGTGAAGATGTCAAGGCAACTGTTGCGGCTACTTGGATTATCTGAGATACGCCTGAATCCACATTCGTTTTAACCTTCTTTAGCCCTTCGATTATTTTTTCATTGCCAAATGCGTAGGCTACTCTCCATCCGGTCATATTGTACGTCTTTGATAATGAATCGAATACTATTCCCATTTCTATAGCTCCTTCTGTTTGAAGAAGGCTTATCGGCTTGCCTTCTAAAACTATCCTTGCATATGCTTCGTCGCTGGCGATTATTATGTTGTAGTCTTGAGCAAAATCTACAATTTCTCTATAAAAATCTTTCGTTGCGACCGCCGCCGTTGGATTGTTGGGATAGTTTATCCAAATTATTTTTGCTTTTTTTGCAATTTTTTCTGGTATCTCTTCAAGATTGGGTAGGAATTCTCTCTCTTTTCTGAGAGGTAGAAGATAAGGCCGCGCACATGCAAATATAGATGAGGTCTTATACACGGGATATCCGGGGTCTGGACAGATTACGTAGTCTCCGGGATTAACAAAAGCGAAGGGAAAATTGTGTATCCCCTCCTTAGAACCGATGAGAGCTATTATCTCCTTTTCAGGATCTAGGTCTATTCCATAATCAGCCTTACATCGCTGTGCTACGGCCTCTCTAAAGCTGAGCATCCCCTCGTAGCTGGGATATCTGTGGTTTTCTGGATTTTTTGCAGCCTCACAGCATGCATTTACTATATGTTGGGGGGTAGGGAGATCCGGGTCTCCTACTCCAAAGTTTAATATCTCTTCTCCTTTCTTCTTTTTCATCTCTATTTTTCTGTCCAACTCGGCAAAGAGATAGGGGGGTAAAGTTTTAATTCTAGTAGAAAACTCTATATGCATAAACAATCGGTAATTAGATAACGCTTAAAAAAATTACGGTTCGAAAATGAAATTGATAATAACTGAAAAGCCCAAAGTTTCAAAAAAAATTGCCCAGTCTTTGTCCAAGAAATATAAGAGAGTGGGGAAAAAAACCACTTATTATCTTGTTGAAGTAAATGGGGAAAAGATAGCTATAGCTTCAGCGGTTGGACATCTGTTTTCACTCGCACAGTCTTCTAAAGGATGGAGCTATCCCATATTTGATGTAGAATGGAAAGCGATTTATGAGGTGGAGAAATCCAAAAAATATGCTAAAAAATATATAGAAACAATTTATGAACTTTCTAAACAGGCGGATTCTATAATTATAGCTACAGATTATGATATAGAAGGGGAGCTTTTAGGATACAACATCTATAGATTTCTATGCAATTCAGCAAATGTCAAAAGGATGAAATTTTCTACATTAACTCCGAAAGAGCTAAGAGAAAGCTTCAATAGACTAATAGAGGTCGATCACAATTTAGTAGATGCTGGAGAGACAAGGCATATCTTGGATTGGTATTGGGGCATAAATACAAGTAGAGCCCTCACCTTGGCTGTTAAATCCGTCATGAGCGCTTTTGTTATGATCTCTGCCGGGAGAGTGCAAACTCCGGCCTTAGCAATTTTGGTTGAAAGAGAAAGAGAGATAGCGGATTTCAAACCTAAGCGCTACTGGGAGATATATGCAAAGTTAGAGGGGGGAATAATTGCTAAACATGTGGGTGGGAGGATATATGAAAAGGACAAGGTCAGACAAATTTTAGTAAATTCTGATAGTAAATTTGCAGTTATCACCGATATTAAGGAGAAAACAGTTAGGAAGCTACCTCCAACACCATTTGATTTGGGGACACTTCAAGTTGAAGCATATAGGATTTTTAGGTTTACTCCAAAGAAAACACAAGAATTGGCTCAATCTTTGTATGAGGCAGGATATATATCATATCCGAGAACTTCATCTCAAAAACTTCCTCCAACTATAGGATATAGGAATATTCTAAGTAAGCTGAGCAAGATAGACAGATTTGAGGTCTTTAGTAAAACCCTGCTCTCACTTGAAAAGCTTAAGCCGAGAGAGGGAACAAAAGATGACCCCGCTCATCCAGCTATCTTCCCAACAGGAGAAATACCCGGTAAACTTAGAAAAGATGAATCCAAGCTATACGATTTGATCGTTTTTAGATTCTTTTCTGTTTTCTCTTCACCTGCTAAAATAAGAAAGAAAAAAGTTGAATGTGTATTAAAGAATGAAAAATTTATCTTTAAGGGATCGGAGGTAATAGAAAGAGGATGGATAGATTTCTATCCGTATGTGAAGTTTGAGAACGGTGCTTTACCTAATGTTAAAATGGGGGATAAACTAAACGTGATTGAACTCAAAGCCGAAGAAAAGGAGACCTCTCCTCCACCTAGATTTAACCCCGCCTCTCTGGTGAAAGAGTTAGAAAAAAGAAACTTGGGAACTAAAGCAACTCGAGCGGAGATAGTTGATACATTATATAGGAGGGGATACATAGAAGGCAACCCGATAAGAGTCACCGAGTTGGGATTTGGGGTTATAGAGGCCCTTAAAAAGTATGTTCCAGAAATAATTAGTGAAAATCTAACTAGAGAGTTTGAGAAGAAAATAGAAGAAATTAGAGCAGGAAAAAAAAATAAGATAGAAGTTATAGATGAGGCAAAAGATCAATTAATCGATATATTTACAAGATTTAAAGAAAAAGAAGAGGAGATAGGGAATGTTTTGTCTGAAATTATAGAGAGAAGTAGGACAATAGGCACATGTCCTTCTTGTGGGGGAAAGCTAAAGATAGTGAAATCTAAAAAAACTAAGAAAATATTTGTTGGATGTTCAAATTACCCAGAATGTACCACTTCTTATCCTCTGCCACAGAAAAAAGGTGTGAAGATTAGCAATAAAAAGTGTCCTATTTGTGGATTGCCCTTGGTTTCTATACCTATGAAAAAAGGAAGAATCTTGAGATGTATAAATCCTGAATGTGAGTCTAAAAGAACATCTCTTTAGGTTCGGATTTGGATATGGGTTTTATGCACTTAAGAGCTTCGTCAATATCCTTTTCTGTTATTTCAGACGCTCCCCTCAAAATAGCTCTATGCAATGCGACTTTCAGTAATTTTTCTTTTAGGTCTCTACCAGAAAATCCTTCTGTTTTGCTTACATACTTTTTCAGGTCCGCATTCAATTTTAGAGGAAGCTTCTTTGCATAGTGTTCCAATATCTCTAGTCTCTCCTTTGAGGATGGGAGTTTAAATTCTATCTCCTCCTCAAACCTACTTCTGAGGGCGGGGTCCAGCATTGTGGGGACATTTGTAGCAGCTATAGTTACAATCCCCTTGTTTTCTCTCACTCCTTCTAACTCGGTGAGGAGGGCGTTTACTATCTCCGACACATCTCCCCTTATTGATTGATATCCTCTGTCTAGCCCTATAGCATCTAATTCATCTATGAAGATTACCGATGGTGCATTTTCCATCGCGATTGAGAAAAGTTCATGGATCTTTTTTGAGCTTTCTCCAACATACTCTCCTATTAAATCTGTTGCCCTAACTAAGAATAAGGATGAAGCGGTTTCTTTTGCCAGTGCCTTGGCTGTCATGGTTTTTCCCGTTCCTGGAGGACCATAAAATAGGATATTTTTCGGTGCCCACTCGCCAAATTTTTTTGGATTTCTTAGGTATTCCATTATAATCCTACATTTTTGTTTTACTTTTTCATGTCCTATTATGTCGTCAAAAGAATAATTGGGTATGATTTTAAAGGGGGCGTACTTCCTTTTCTCTACTTCTATTTTAGTATCCTCTGTTATCATAACTTCTCCTCTAGGTAAAACTCTGGTAACTTTAAAAGCAAAATCGGGGATTATCCTTTGGTCAAAAAGATAATCCCCTTCTTTGACTATCATTCCCATCCATTGTTCTTTTGCGTAAATCTCAAAAAGTTTCCTGTCTTTTATGTTAATAATATAATTTTTTTGAGAATCACGAAGAGGAAAACCCACTGGCTTGAGTTTCAAGAATCTTGCAGGTCTGGCTTCCTCTTGCTGGATTCTTATCTTTCTCTTTTCTTTTTTCCCCTTGACTTTAACCCAATGGTCTAGATGCGTTTGAATGTCTATTCCTCCTTTTTCAAGACTAAAAACTTTAATATCTTAAAAGAAATTAAAATATAACTTAAAGGATGAAAGCAAAGCTTTTCTTTGCAATGATGTATTCTAGGCGTGCAATTTATGAGGAAGCCAAGAGATTTCTTGAGTTAAAGCTAGGTTCGATAGAAGCAGAGAGCAACCCATATACTTTTAATTTCACTGACTACTATACGAAAGAAATGGGAGCTAACCTTGAAAAGAGATTTGTGGTATTTAAAGACTTGATTGAACGTGAAAAATTGCCAAAAATAAAGCTTCTTTCGATGAAAATTGAAAAAGAGATGTCAAAAAATGGAAGAAGGTTGATCAATATAGACCCTGGATATATAACCCCCCACGCCATTTTTTTGGCTACAAGAAAGGATAGAGCGCATAGGGTTTATATGGGGCAAGGGATTTTTATAGAAGTTACCTTACTTTTCACCAAAGATGGATGTAAATATTTTGAATGGACATACCCGGACTATAAGCTTCCGGAGAACTGTGATTTTTTCCGGAGAATAAGAGAAGGATTACTCAGAGCACAACGACAAAAATAAATAATGGATATCTAAACTATCTCTCCTTATGCGATGCTTTATATCTGTAGATGTGGAAAATATCTTTCATAAGGTATACGGGAGACTGGAGGGGATTAAGGGATTAAAGTTAGTTGAGCCGGAAAATCTACATGTAACACTTAAATTTCTGGGAGAGATAACTCCAAATAAAATAGAGGAAATAACAGAAAAATTAGAGTTTTTGAAGGATATATGCAAGTTCGAGATAACATTTCAGGGGCTGGGGGCTTTCCCCAACATAAGAAGACCCCGGGTTATATGGGTTGGAATAAAAAAGAATAAGGAAAAGCTTATAGATATGCAGTCTAGATTGGATGAGAGCCTTTCCACTATAGGTTTTAAAAAGGAGAAAAGATACGAGCCCCATCTTACTCTCGCTCGGGTTAAGAGTTTCAGAGAAACCAAGAAAATTGTAGAGGTAATCGAGACCTTTCATAATGAGAAGTTTGGGAATTTCATAGTAGAGAATGTTAGACTTAAAAAAAGTGTTTTGACTCCAAAAGGCCCAATATATACTACAATACGTGAGGTAACATTAAAATGAGCATAGTAGACTTTTTTTATACATATTTTATTGATCCCATGTATACTGGGGAGGGATATAACCTATATAATACGATAGTGTATAGTATAGCGCTTGGAATAGGGATAGTTGCATGGTATAAGGTACTGGTAAAATTAAAAATAGAGATAGACGAAAGATTGTTTGTTTCTTTGCTTCCCTTTCTCATTTTAGGTTCGTCTATTAGGGCGCTTGAGGATGCATATATAATTTCAAAGAGGGCTATTTTCCTTACCCCAGGAATATTCTTTTTTATTTCGCTTATTTTTCTTATTTTCCTTTTTGCTTTTACGAGAATGACTGAGAAGTATCATTATCTGATGGTTTTTACCGGTATAATTTTATTGTATTTACCCCTCAAAAAAATTTATCACAATGTATTAACGATAAAACCGGCGATATATACTCTTGTAATGCTATTATTAATTTCTCCTGTCTTTATACTTCCTATTCATAAATTTAATTTCCTTAATCTTAGAGATATTAGGATATACGGGGTATTTCTAGCTCACTTTTTAGATGTTTGCGCAACTATTGTTGGAGTTGAGTTTTTTGGGTACTGGGAAGAACATTACTTCGAAGGATTGCTTGTAGAGTTTGTTGGAACAGGCTGGATTCTTTTGCCATTGAAGATCGCTGTCCTTTTTATTGCAGTTTTACTGATAAGAAAAATATCTAAGAATGAGCAGGAGAGTAGTCTTCTTTTTCTTTCTCTCTTTATTCTAGGTTTCTCTCCAGGTTTGAGGGACGTATTTAAGATGATTTTAATAGGTTGACTTTTTTATTAGAGGCTTAGTCTCTACTAGATTTTTATCTAGCGCAATTTCTTTTGGAGATAGCCCCAAAGCTAATCCTATGATCTGAGTTATGTGGAGTACAGGAATTTTGCGCTTTAGTTTGAATATTATTTGTCCGGAATCGAGGGCGTGATGGCAGAGAGGACAGAGCGTAACTATGCAATCTGCGTTAGATTGGACTAGGCTATTTAGGAGCTTTTTGAGCATAGAATGGTATAGTTTTTGGTCTATCAGGGTGAGGGGCGCTCCACAGCACTCTGTTCTCTGGGGCAACGATATGACTTCGCATCCGAGGGCATCTAGGAGAGTTTCAAAAGTCGAGGGGTTTTCTGGATCGTCAAAGTTTGTTATTTCTGGGGGTCTTATAATTTGACACCCATAGTAAGGCACTGCTTTTATGTCTAGAGGCATGGTTACCTTTTCTTTCAACCTTTCAATCCCGTAATCTTTTACAAGAATCTCTAGTATGTGTTTAATTTTTACGTTCCCATAATATTTTCTATTGATTTTCTTTAATATCTGGTTTATTTCTCTTTTCTTTTCTTCATCATTGTCTAAGATAATTTTGGCTTTTTTTGAGTTTAAATAGCAGCTTGAACATATTGTAGCCAAGTCGCATTTTTTCTCCTCAGCCAAAGCTAGATTTCTAGCGTTCAATGCTAGCCATATCTTTTTATTGTAGTCTTCCATTACATGGGTACCGCAACAATTTGAGTTTTCGAGTTCTATTAGGTTAATTCCCAGCTTTTCAGCTACCTTCTTACATGAGATATGATACTCTAATGATGTGGATTTTGAAGAGCATCCCGGAAAATACGCATATCTCAACATTTTATTCTACCATTTCAAATATCTTTTTTACTTCACCCGCTGCGGGAGATTTCGCGGTGGAAACTTTTCCTTTTCTCAACATCTTCCAAGCAACCTCTGAGGGAAGCATACGGGCAGAGCCTACTATTCCCTTCAGCTTAATAGCCAATTTCACCTCTGAAAGAATGCCATAGTTTTTTATTATTTCCGCAAAATTTTTAGCAAATCTAGTCCCGGTGTTATTTTCATTTCTGGCTATTGAGAGATTTCTTATTGCTCCAAGTACTTCGGAGGGCTTAACATCCCTGGGGCATAGGGAGGTACACTTGTAGCATGTTGAACACAGCCATGCAATGTTGCTTTCAAGTATGGAATCTACTCCAAAACTTGCTAATAGCATGATTTTTCTTGGATTGAATATCGGGTTAACCTGGGCCACGGGACAATCCCCAGTACATGTTCCGCATTGGTAGCATTTATAGACATCAGCTCCCAATTTTTTAAGCTCCTCCGCTATTTCGCTGTTAAAATTTATCCTCATTATTTATCATTATTCATAATGATAAATATTTAAACTCTTCGGGGGTTATATACTTATAAGGTGAAAAAATGGTAAGGGCGATAGGAGTAGACCCCGGAACAAAGAGCTTTGATATATGTGGGATAGAAAATGGAAGGGTATACTATGAATGCTCGATAGACACGATCGATGTTATGGAAAATCCCCAGTTACTATTATCTTCGATCGAGAAGGCAATGCCATGTAAGCTGATAGCTGGTCCATCTGGATATGGGGTCCCCCTAACTTATTTGAAAGAAATACCTGAAGATAAACTAGAGGAATGGTATCTCACCCACGTCCTTTTGCTGAGAGAGGATATAAAAAAAGCGACGGAAAGGGGAGATATAGGTATGATGGTATACAGTGCTATGACGAAAACGGCAGTGGAGATGAAGAAAAGAGGATGGCCGGTCTGCTATATTCCGGGAGTGGTGCATCTTCCCTCTGTACCAGAATATAGGAAGATAAATAAACTCGACATGGGCACTGCTGATAAGATGTGTATTGCCGTATTGGGAATTCATGATCAAGCAACAGAATATGGAATAGAGTATGATGAGGTATCTTTCATTCTAGTTGAGATGGGTTTTGGATACAATGCGGTGATAGGGGTTGAGCAAGGGAAAATAGTAGACGGTATAGGAGGCACACTTGGAGGAATGGGATTCATCACGCTTGGCGGAGTGGATGCAGAGCTAGTGCAGTTGGTAGGAGTATGGGAAAAATCCGATATTTTCCATGGAGGGGCTTATGAAATATCTGGGAAAAAAACTCCAGAAGAGCTTATAGAGAATCTAGATGATGAAAAATGCGAGATTGCTTGGAATGCGTTGTTCGAGGGAGTAATAAAAGATGTCTATTCAATGCTAGCCTCGGTGGGGAATCCTAGGGAAATACTCATCTCTGGAAGGATGACAAGAATAAAATATGTAGAAGAGCAGCTTATTGATAGGCTATCTGAAGTGGCGGAGGTAAGGAGGATAGGTTCCATAGAGGGGGCTAAAAATATAAAAGAAGCAGCCCAAGGTTATGCAATGGTGGCAGAAGGGTTAGCTGGCGGATGTTTTAGGGAATTGGTCGAGTGGATGGGGATACCCCAGTCGAAGCATGGGATAATAGAATATGTGGTGCATCCAAAAATAGAAAGCGTAAAAAGGCTATTCGATCGGTCTTACTAGAGCTCCGAAATTGTCGGCCCTTGTATAGAAGGCTTCTCCACCCCCGACTTTGTTGAGGAAATTATTAAGCTCTATACATACCTCTTTTGCTTTTTTTTCACCCTTAACTACACCATAGAAAGATGGTCCCCATGAGCTTTGTCCTGTCCCTATTATTCCCCTTTTGGTTAAGAAGTTTATCCCCTCTTCTGTGATTTTATGTCCGAATATTCCTTTTTGTACATAATAGAACATTTTTCCAACTTCTTTTTCAAATAAGGATAAAGAAGCACTGAATTCTTCAAAATCTTCTTCAAGAAGCGATGGAAGCATTTTCATTACCAATATTCTTGAGGTTTCTCCTATTTCTCTATTCTTTAGAGATTCGGTTACTTTTCTTAATGCAGCTTCCTCTTTTTCCCCATGTAGTCCTCTTTTTTCTTTTGGGATACCTATAACAAAAAACCATTTTTTTGGAAAGTCTGTCCTAAAAATGAGCGGAGGTATAGATTCTTTTTTGGGAATTCTCCCCCCATCTACTATGAATCCACCAACTTTAAAAGCATAGGTCCCTATACCAGAAACTTTGCCTCTACCCAAAACTTTTGCTATTTCCTCCACGCTCGCGTCAATCCCCAGGAGTTTGGATACTCCTACTCCTATTGATAGTGCGAGTTGTGTCCCTGAACCTAGTCCGCAATGTCTGGGAGGAGAAGTCTTTATACTCAGTTTTAATTTTTGTTGAATCTCAAAGTAGTCTGCAATTTTTTTGAGATATCTCTCTGCGATTTTCGATACTCTTCCATAAATTTCCCATTTGTCAGAATATGAGATTTCTATTTCTGTCCTGGGTTTTTCAATAGCTACACCTATTGACCCGTATATTCTTCCCAGGTCTCCTTTCATGTCTATTATTCCCAAATGAATCCTGGAAGGCGCACTTATATAGACCTTCAACTTATGCGACCCCAATAATTTCATGTAAACTTAGGTTGTTTTTTTCTAAGTACTGTTTTATCTCTTCACAAACTTTTCTAAAAACATCTAATCCTTCAATATATACTCCTGTTCCAATTTCCACTGCTTTAGCTCCAGCCATTAGGAATTCTAGGGCATCTTCTCCTCTGTAAACCCCTCCGCAACCTATTACGTCTATATTTACCTCATTGGCAATCTCATACACGCACCTAACTGCTATGGGTTTTATACACTTTCCGCTGAGTCCTCCAGTAACATTTGCAAGAATGGGCTTTCGTAGGTTAATATCTATCTTCATTGCTTTTATTGTGTTGATTGCGGTTATCCCATCGGCTCCAGCTTCTTCGCAAGCTTTTGCGATCTCTACAATATCACCAACACTAGCACTTAACTTTGCTATGACAGGAAGTTTTACTCTCTTTTTTACCTCTTTGACCACCTCATAGCTTGAATCTGCACGATGTGCAAAAGGTTCTCCCTTTATATTTGGACACGAAAGATTCAATTCAATTGCATCGCAATATTCTTGCAGAGCATGTGCCACTTCTGCATATTCTTCTGGAGAATCCCCGACTACGCTTAAAATTATGGGAACTTCACTTTCTCTTGCTATTTTCAGTTCGGTGGCAAATTCTTTATAACCGGGATTAGCAAGTCCTATTGCATTTATTAGACATTCTCCCATTTCCACTATCGTCGGATTCTTCCATCCTTCTCTAGGATTCTTGCTTATCGATTTTGTTACTAGGGCAGCTGCACCGTGTTTTGCAACCCTCTTTAAAGTAGCACCGGTACATCCGAGAATCCCTGAAGCTAATATCGTTGGATTTATAAGTTTTATCCCGCATATCGTTGTTGAGAGCATCACAGAAAAACATTAACAACATTAGCCTTATAATACTATTGTAATGTATGCAATCGAAACAAAAAACTTAACAAAAAAATTTGGAGAAATTACTGCAGTAAACAAAATAAGCTTAAAAATAAAAAAAGGAGAATTATTTGGGTTACTTGGTCCGAATGGGGCAGGAAAGACTACATTTATTTCGATGTTGTGTACAATACTCCAACCTACTTACGGGGATGCCTTTGTGTGGGGGTATGACATAAAAAAGCAGAAAAATGAGGTTAGAAGGAGCATAGGAATAGTATTTCAGGATCCTAGTCTAGACCAAAATCTGACCGCTAAAGAAAATTTGGATTTCCATGCGAGATTATATGGTATGGAGAGAAAAAAAAGAGAAAAGAGGATTAAAGAAGTTTTAGATTTAGTAGAGCTTTCAGATAAGGCGGATATATTAGTAAAGACATTTTCTGGGGGAATGCGTAGAAGATTGGAGATAGCTAGAGGTTTAATGCATCTTCCAAAAATTTTATTTCTAGATGAGCCTACTTTGGGATTGGATCCGCAAACTAGGAGAAAAATATGGGAGTATATATCAAGGTTGAAGAAGGAAGAAGGGATAACAATAATACTGACAACCCATTACATGGAAGAGGCAGATTATCTGTGTGATAGAATAGGTATAATAGACCATGGGAGGATTATCGCGCTGAATTCTCCTGAAAATCTTAAAAGTGCAATGGGAGGGGATGTGGTATATCTAAGAGCGGATAAACCAGAATCGTTACTTGAGCTTTTCGAGTGTGATGGGAAGATAGATGAAGACGGAAGAATAAGGATTACAACTCAAGATGGGGAGTCATTTATCCCTAAAATATTAGAGATAGCAAGAGAGAGGGGAATAGAGGTGTATTCCATCGGAATTAGAAAACCCACGCTTGAGGACGTTTTCATTCACCTTACTGGCAAAGATATAAGAGAAGAAAAAGGTTCAATTTTAGAGAGAAGGAGAGAAATAGTTAGAGCGAGGTTCAGGTAATGGAGGGCGAGGCAGTTTACACGCTATGGTTGAGGGAAATGAAACATTTTTTCAGGGCTAAGGGCAGAGTGTTTGGCAGCCTTGCAACACCGTTTTTCTGGCTAGCTTTCGTGGGCATAGGTTTGAGCTCTTCGCTCTATCCAAAATATCTTGATTTTATATCTCCAGGAATAATCGCAATGACGTTGCTCTTTACTTCAACATTTTCGGGGGTTTCAGTAATATGGGACAAGCAATTCGGTTTTATGAAAGAAATTTTAGTAGCCCCGGTAAGTAGAAATACGGTGGTGCTGGGAAAAATGCTCGGAGGGGTGAGCATAGCGCTCCTACAAGGTCTTTGCGTCCTATTTCTCTCAACGGTCTTGGGAGTAAAAATATGGTGGAAGGGTATTCCGCTGGCTATTATAGCAATGTTTCTTATTTCAGCTTCTTTTGTCTGTTTTGGACTCATATTTGCCGCAAAAATGGAAGATCCCCACGGATTTCAGGTAGTATTAAACTTCATCGTTATGCCGATGTTTTTTCTTTCTGGTGCACTTTTCCCTATAAATAGAATTCCAACATGGCTGAAAATTCTAACGCGTTTAAATCCCTTCACCTATGCAGTAGATTCCCTAAGAGCATGTCTGTTGAGGAGTGGCATTTTTTTATTAGAGATAGATTTTTTGGTTCTGTCAACTTTTTTCTTAATTTGTTTTGCAATAGCAACGTATTTATTCAGTAGGATGGAGGCTTAAATATGAAGGCGTATGTTTTTAAAACTGTAGGTGGGGTTTTTGCTTTTGATGAGAGGGGAAACGTGATACTAAG
The DNA here is from genome assembly GCA_964610485.1 of Candidatus Hydrothermarchaeota archaeon. Classification (GTDB taxonomy): domain Archaea; phylum Hydrothermarchaeota; class Hydrothermarchaeia; order Hydrothermarchaeales; family CAZSVW01; genus CAZSVW01. Next base: position 25,307 of record CAZSVW010000002.1, read on the forward strand.
AGAAGAGTTTCCAAAAGATCCTCAATTAATTGCGGAGAAAATGGTGAAGATCTGTGAAGAAGAAAAGAAAATATTAGAACGGCTTGAGAAAATGGGTTATGAGATACTGAGGGACTCTAGTTTTAGGAAAAGAATAAAGCTGAAGGTAGATAAAGAACTAGCCCGGGAGGTTGCTTTTATAATTTCAAAAAAGAAAATTGAAGATAAAGCAAAAGAGAGGGATAGAATAATTATTCAAGCCGTTGAAGCTCTGGACGATATAAATAAGACCATAAATCTGCTAAAAGAAAGAATGAGAGAGTGGAATGCACTTCCTCTAGAGTTTGGACCTATAGAAGAAGAATTTAATAAAAAAATAAAAGAATTGGAGAAATTCAAGGGGAAATTGGAGGAGTATATAAAGAGTGAGATGGAAAGTGTAGCTCCAAACCTGTCTTCTTTGGCAGGTGCTATATTAGGAGCTAGATTAATTGCCATGTCTGGAGGATTAAAGAAGCTTGCCGAACTTCCAGCTAGTAGAATACAGCTTTTAGGCGCCGAGAAAGCCCTGTTCAGACATATCATCAAACACACTAAGCCTCCAAAACATGGGATAATTTTTCAGCACCCTCTGGTGAGGAATACTCCCAAAAAGCTTAGAGGGAAAGTTGCAAGAACTTTTGCCGCTAAAATAGCAATAGCTTCTAGGATAGATGCTTTTTCTGGAATCGACAAGAGCAAGGAACTTAAAAAGAGGCTTGAAGAAAGAGTAAAAAGCATTCAAAGATGAAATTAGATATGCCTTTTATTTTAAACCCAGATAAATTGATAGATGTAGCTTTCAGAAAGGCATCTAAAGAAGCAAGCTCTCTATCTATTAAAAAAGTATCAAAATTGGTTAGAGTAAGGAAAAAAGAGGAAAAAAAGATTAAGAGCGTTTCATCTACGATAAAAAAGCATTTGAATAAGGTTATTAGTAGAACACCTAAGGTTGATGAGCTCCCTCCATTTTATAGAGAACTAATCAACGTTGTGGTGGGTATAGATAGGTTTAAAAAGTCATTGGGAGCAATAAAATGGGCTGTTAGTAAAATAAGATATTTAGAGAGGTACTACTCCTACAAAGTGAGAACTTCTAGAGAGGAAAAAGAGGTTTATAGGTATAGAAGAGAATTCTATGGTAGAGTTTCTTCTATTTTAAGACAGATCGAGGATGAAATTTTATTTTTGAAGGAGGCAAGAAGGAAAATTTCAAAATTTCCAGATATAAAAGATTTACCAACAATAGTGATCGCTGGTGCTCCAAATGTTGGGAAGTCAACGTTGCTCAGAGCCCTAACAGGTGCAAAACCTAAAATAGAAAGCTACCCTTTCACAACCAAAAGAATTCTTTTGGGCTACTTTGAGCATAATCACAGGAAATATCAAGTAGTAGACACTCCAGGATTATTAGACAGAGCTATAGAGAAGAGGAATCCCGCAGAAAGACAGGCAATTCTTGCACTTAGGTATCTTGCCCAGATTATCATTTTTCTGTTTGATATAACAGAAATATGTGGATATCCTATCGATTATCAGCTCAGAATTTTTAATGAGGTCTCATCACTATTCAATGTTGAGGTATTGCCCATTGTAAACAAGGCAGATATTACGGAGAAAAAGAAAATTGAAGAGTTCAGGCTTAAATTTGGTAGAAATTTTCTAACATGCTCGGCCTTGCAAAGGGAGGGAATAGAAGACATAAAGAGGGAGATACTTAAAAAAATGGGAGAACTATAAACCCGTCTTTTAAATTTCCAACCACTTTACATCTATCAGGATAAAAATAGAAAAAATATGCAGTATATGCAGATATTGCCGCATCTAGAATATCGTCATTTATTCCAGAGGGTAGAAAAATCCCGATATCCTCCAGCCTTTTTTTCATGAATTCTATAGCATTTTTTCTTTCTTCTTTTTTGCCTTTTTTGTATTTCGGAACTTGGTTAAGTAGTAATTTCCATGATGCAAAAGGATAAACTTCTATAACGCTCTTTTTATGTATATCTTTTGAGTTGTCTACAAGTTTAAACCCCATCTTTTCGAGTTTTTTTAATAGTTTCACTCCCCTAGCTCCATTGAACACTCGATTAAACCAGCTTAAATTGGCGGGAAGAGAGGGAATATTATATTTCCTATGTATAAGAGCATCACATTTCCTTTTCCCATACTTATTATTCACAACTAGAGGGGCATCTATTGCTACTATGCATTCTGGTAAGTTTTTTATAGCTTCGATTATTTCCGCATCGTCTGTAACCAAAGAACAGCTAAAGATTTTAAGGAGGTCGGTCAGTATAACTATCGCAGTTTTCATTGGTCTTTTTTTCCATGAAAGGTCTATACCAACGAAATACATCACTTTTTTATATAAGTTTATGAGTTAAAAAGTCTCATGCTTACATTTACAGAGTGGCATACTGAGGGATTCGGAGTTTCGTTTAAAATTAAAAAGAGATTATACTTCGAGAAAACAGAGTTTCAGAATGTAGAAATCTTGGAGAGCCTAGATTTTGGAAAAGTTTTAGTTATAAACGGTGAAGTTCAGGTTGCAGAAAAAGACGAATTCATCTATCACGAATCTTTGGTGCACCCCGTAATGATGGCTCATCCTTCACCGAGAAGAGTTCTCCTGATAGGGGGGGGAGATGGTGGAGCGTTAAGAGAAATTTTAAAGCACGAAATAGAGGAAGTTACGGTGGTTGAAATAGATAGGAGAATAATAGAGATATGCAAGGAATTTTTTCCCAATCTAGCAAAAAACTTTGAGGATGAAAGGGTCGAGGTAATAAATCAAGACGGTTATGCGTATGTATCATCTTCTAACAGAACTTTTGACATAGCAATATTGGACACAACAGACCCTAAAGGGATAGCTGAGCGTTTCTCTTCTGAGGGATTCTATAAAAAAATAAAAGAAAGATTGGTAGAAGATGGGATGGTTGTTACTCAATTGCCTAATGTAATTTTACATAAGAGGGAGGCTTCTAAAGTATATTCAAGTATTTCCTCTATTTTCCCTATTCATAGGATATATTTCTCCCCTGTACCTTCCTTAGGGGGATTTTGGAATTTTGCAGTAGGTTCGAGGAAGTATCATCCAGAAATAGCGATATCCAAAACTAGATTGGCAAGCAGATTTTATTCGAGAGACATTCACGGTGCTTTATTCGATTATGGAAAAGTTTTCGAGGATTTTATAAAATAAGTAGAGCAATTCTATGTAAATCCTTGGATTTCTACTCCTTTAGTGCTTATACGATACAGATTATTCTCCTTTTCTATCTCGAATTTATTTCCGACGATATGTTCGACTATGTATATGTTCGTTTTAAGATGTTGGGTAATCTTTCTAACAGTAAATTCTGAATGCCCGCTTGCAATAGCGAGAAAAGGTACTATTTGGTCTGCCATATGAATATCCAATGAGGCTCCACTAGATATTTCTTCTTTTAATGCTAAAGCTGCTTCTTTTCCAACTTTCTCCGCAGGTTTACCTTTTACTCCTAGCGAACTGGAGCCTAGTACACTACCTTCAAAATTTGCCCATAGGGTAACGCCTACACCTGTAGAGAAATTTTTGTTGCATTCCAGCTCTATTTCGCAATCTATAACCCGTTTTACAGCTTTAGCTATTCTCTCAACGATATGGCAAGGTAAGTTTAAGGAGTGAGCTATTCCACAGATCCTTGTCAGTTTTCCTCTTTCTATTACCCTCCCCGTTAATTTGGTGGTGGGGTAAAATTCAACCTCAACATAACCACCTCCTTTTGGATAGTACCCCCTAGCGTGTACTTCAAGCTCCGCTTTGAATCCGATTTTTCTTAGTACTTCAAATGCAACGTTTTTTACATAATCTATTGGCGGGGACCATGCCACATCAGTTCCTCCTCGCACCTTTATTTTTACCTTCTCTTTAGCAAATGCACAAGGTAAAGATAATGCTTGGAGTACGAGTGATATACTACCCGCCGTACCTATGTCAATCTTGTATTCCCCTCCACTAACTTTAGAAGGGTAAAATTCTATTTCTGTGGAACCAAGCTTAGCTCCCTTAACTTCTGCTTTCGCGATCATTTTGAGAGCTCTTATGCATGCAAGGTGTTGATTAGATAGTCCAGGCTTTGGTCTTTTGGCTCTTATATTGAATATCCTTACGGGTCTTTGTAAGAGGGTGGAAAGGGCAAGGGATGTTCTCAATATCTGTCCTCCGCCCTCACCATAGCTCCCGTCTATATTTATCATGTTTTGAATTCTGAAACTAAAATTTTAAAAAGGTTTCATTAAACTTAATCAATCATGAAAGTAATGGTAGTAGATGATGAACCAGATATACTATTTCTTATCGAGAAGTTTCTTGAGATGGAGGGGTATGAAGTAGTAAAGATAGGCAGTGGCGAAGAATGTCTGGAGAAGGTCAAGGAAATTAAGCCCGATGTTATCCTTCTAGATGTAATGATGCCGGGGATAGATGGATGGGAGGTATGTAAGAGGCTAAAAGAAGATGAAGAAACCAAGGATATACCAGTAATTTTAGTTACGGTTAGAACAAGTAAAGAATCTATAGAAAAAAGTTTTGAATATGCAAAATGCGATGCATATGTTGGAAAACCAATAATAAGAGAAGAACTGATTGGAAAAATAAAGATGTTTGCTAAATCCAGTCCATCGTCTCAAGCTTTTGCGGAATATAAACATCGGTCATGAAAGTTATTCCATGTTTGGCTAGCGCCTGAAGTTCGGCTTTTTCCTTCCTCTCAAGCATGAGTAGGAGTTCTTTTTTCCATCGTCTGTTTTTGCTTATCCAGGGGTATTGTAGCATTGTTTGTGCTTTTTTAATGTCCCACTCTGTCATTTTCAACCTCGCAGCTTTAGGTACTTTAAACTTATCTAAGTCGCTAGGTAATAGTCCGAGATACTTAGCCTTTGGTACAGCTAAGTATGGACTTTCAAAACTCAGGGAAATACTTCCTCTCTTGTAGCTTGAACATATTTGCATTCCATAGCTATCGCTGTCGGTTAATATATAAACCGGCAGTCCTTCTTCCTTGTGTAGCCTTCTTACGAGTCTCCTTGTAGCTATGTCTGGCTGTCCTTTTCCGGTTATCAATAGGCAGTTATATTTTTTATGGAACTCCTCCTCCACCAATCTAATCATCGCTGCGTCTTTCTCAACTACAAGAACGAACTCTGCACCACAATCTACGATTTCTACTTCATCGATGAATGGGCTTATACTCCATCCACCTCTACCAAGCATGTTGCAGTTAAATGTGTCTTCTCCTTCCCTTAGAGTTAGGTCTCCTATGCATACTCCCTTGGCCGTAGCTACTACTCTTAAACAAGGCCTGGTTACCCCCAATGTGACCGCGATGTCTTCTATGATATCGTCGCTAGTTTTTTGGTCCTTATCAAAAAGTTCCGGGTCTTGGTAGTATATCTCCCTCTTAGTCAAGTGTTTTCCATTGACAGCAGCTTCATGGATTATGCTGAGAATGAAGAGCATCTGTGTAAATGCAGTAGAGGTACCCGTGTTATGGAAACTTCTCTTGGATTCCCTGTCTCCTAAATAAATAACATCCTTGCGTTCGTTGTATATTATATTGTCAGAACTTCTACTTGGTACAGAGAATGTGGGATTATTATGGTGCTTTATATCTTGATATATAGCCTTCGCTAATTTTTCTATCATTGAAATGAGCTCTTCCTGCTTTAGGGTTTCTCTAACCAGCTTCACCTGCGCTCCTCCTCTTGTATATTTCTTCTTTTAGTAATTCAAAAATTTCTTTTTCATCAGTCTTAAGAATTTTAGAGAGAGAATAAGATACTACTTTTGCATTTCCTTCAAGAAATTTTCTTATTTTCCCAAGAAGCTTACTTTTTTCCTTTTTGGAAACATGTATCGCTAGCTGTCTCGCTGCCGCTTGTAAGGCTTTCTTTACTTCACTAGCTATAACGTCATCTGCTCCTATCGCTTGTTTTGCTACTCCCAGATATTTCAGTTGGGGAGAAGTGACATGCACTACGAATATCACCGGAGCTAAAGGTAACATTCCTTTCTTTCCAAGCTTGTAGAGACTCCAGTCTATTTCTTTTGCAGTTTGCGTAATTATGTCGCTTCCATATTCGTATATCAGGGGAGTGCAGTTTGCTATTCTTATAATCTTCTCTTGTACATCCTCTTTTATTTCTCCCCCATACATCCCAAGAACTTGAACTTGTATAGGTTTCCCCCTTGAGCTAGTGGGCTTTCTTTTGATGTATACATACTTCTCGGGATTGTAGATACTACAGAAACCAGAAATCATTACCTCATCGGGAATGGGCATAAGGGAATCTATGGGGGGTGCAGGAAAAGCCATAGACCTCAATCCCTCTGCTAGAAGTCTAATTTTATTTTCATCTTTAAGTATCTCACTTATTTTTGTTTTTGTGTCAAAAGGCGCTTCTGGAAGCTCATTTCCGTTAAGTTTAAAGAACTTCTTAAGCTCTTCATTATTCAATACTCTGATATTTGCTCCCGGGGATATTTTACCCTTAAAAACAAGTTCCGCTACATAGCTGTAGTCTATCTCGACATCTCTCACCAAGGTCTTTAGATATTTTTCTACCTCTTTTTTGTCCTTTTTTAATTTCCTAATTTTTCCGCTTTGTGCTATCCTTTTAACAATATCCCCAGCAAAGAAGCCCGATTCGTCGAAATATCTAAGAAGTCTAATCCTATATATCAGGTCTTGAAGACTCTTATTTCCGATTCTGCAGAAGTTCTTCTTTAAAAATGTAGCCAGATTTATATCTCTCTCTTTTGCCTGTGCTATAAGCATATCTTTGAGTTGACCTACCTCGACAGAATTTGGATGTGGGGGAACTGGGGAAGGAATAGGTATTCCTTTACTGCTTCTTTTTTCATATTTTATTAGATTTCCATTTTCTTTCAGAATAAACGTTATATATGGATGTATTGCGGCCATTCTCTTGATAAATTCGAGTATGTTACCTCTTGCTCTGGGATAATCACCTATTATATTTAAGCTCATTCTTGTCCCATGTTCGGGAAAATTTCCTTCATATTCCTCTTCTATTAGTAGAGTAACCTTCCCCTCCCCATAATCATAAACATGCCGATGTGCTTTTTTCTCAAAAAAGGTTTTACTGATTATTTCAACAGGTTTCCCTGTACTTTGGTTTGCATATATAGCTGCGGCTTTCCATCCTATACCCTGCTGAGACCTACTGGCTCTGTATTCTATAGTCCCCGTTCCACCAGCCCTCACTATTACTGGAACTTTTTCCCTTGGAATCCCTATACCATTATCTTGGATGGTAATCCTTATCTCTCCTCGCGATTTGTCAACTACCTCTACCTCTACGAATATTTCAGCGTCATAATCGTCATTTCCTGTAGATTTGAGTAGGGCTTCTCTAGCTTTGTCTATGGCGTCTGCAGAATTTTGCACCCCCTCCACTATTGCTTGAAAGGGAGCTCTAGCGCGCTGTCCGAATCCTGTATCTACCCTTTTTAATAGTTCTTCTGCCGTTTGTAGTCGAATATGTTTATGTATTTCTGCTTCAGCCTCTTTTCTTGATACTATTTTATTCATTTTTGTCCCCCCTGTTAGCTAAGTAAAAATCAATAAGCCTATTTATGATGTCATCGTATGTTTCTTTCTTTTTTCCGATCTCTATTAACCTCTCTCTGGTCTTTTTTTTCAGTTGTATAGTGGTTATATTTGACATATAGCTAAAAATAGTAAAACATGCCTATATATAGCTTTCTATAGTATCTATGGGAATCTATAAAAAACTATAAGAGCTTTTGTAATTTTTCTAGTTTTCTTGTTAGCGACTCATTTATCTCTTCTAAACTTTTGACTTTTTCAGTTAGTAAATTAATTTCAGCTTCTTTTTTTATAAGAATATTATTTTTCTCTTCTATTTCTTTATTTTTGTCATTTAGGTATCTCTTAAGTGCCTTAACTTCTGCTTTAAGATTAGAAATATTTTTATTTAGTTTTTTAAGAGCTGTATCTTTATCTTCAATTTCTTTTTTCTTTTCATCGAGGTTCTTCTGTAATTCTTCTACTTTTACCTTTAGCATTGCATTTTCTTTCGATAGTTCTACGGTTTTTTCCTTTAGATTTTCTATTTGAGATTTTAAGTCATTAATTTTATTTTCTAAAAAAGAGATTGTTTCTTTTTTTTGTTCTAGCTCCGTCTTCATGTGCATTAGGGCATTTTCCCTTTTTTCAAGTTCCGCTTTTAGTTTTTCTATTACTCCTTCAAAAAATTCCTTTTCTTTTTGATGCATCTGGAAAGGATTTTTCAAGAAAAGAAATAAAAATTTTACGTTTGTACAAGTGGAGCGGGGGGGATTTGAACCCCCGACAACCTGATCTTCAGTCAGGCGCTCTCCCAGGCTGAGCTACCGCTCCTCTGTTTTGACGGGCCCGAGGGGATTTGAACCCCCGACCAGAGGATTAAGAGTCCCCTGCTCTCCCAGACTGAGCTACGGGCCCCTATATATTTTTTTGGGTTTTAACATTTATGAATATAAAGTTTATCCGTTAAGTGTACATTACTCCAGCTTCTTTTCCGGGGACTTCATATTTGCCTAGGACTTTGTCGATAGCTTTCATAAAGTCCTCCGAAGATACGCAGTTTCGATTTTCTCTTATAGCGAACATTCCAGCCTCGGTACATATCGCCTTTATATCTGCGCCAGATGCTCCTTCAGTATTTCGTGCAAGCTCTTCAAAATCCACGTCTTTGGCTAGGTTCATTTTTCTTGTATGTATTTTGAATATCTCAACCCTTCCTTCAAAGTCTGGTAAGGGTATTTCTATTAATCTGTCAAATCTCCCCGGTCTAAGCATTGCTGGGTCTAGGATATCTGGTCTATTCGTAGCGCCTATAATTCTTACATCTCCTCTCGCTTCAAATCCATCCATCTCCGCAAGCAACTGCATTAGTGTACGTTGTACTTCTCTATCTCCGCTTGTTGAGGAGTCTAATCTTTTTGCCCCTATTGCGTCAATTTCATCTATAAAAACTATGCTT
>CAZSVW010000003.1:0-7893 GCA_964610485.1 Candidatus Hydrothermarchaeota archaeon
CTCCATTAAAAATTAGATCAGCAAATCTTTCAGCTCTTAAACTTCGTGCTGAGCTTTTTCCTAATACAAAACATATTGCATCAACTATATTACTTTTTCCAGATCCGTTTGGGCCTACAATCGCTGTAAATCCTTGTTTTATTGGCATTACTGCCTTTTTAAAAGATTTAAAATTCTTTAATACAATCTTCGATATATATATCATTCATGCTCCTCCACTTTGTGGGTTTGGACTAGACTCCCACCTACTTAAACACATGTTCATCTGATGGAAAACTGCCTTTCAAAACATCTCTTTTAAACTCTAGGAGAGCCTTATATATCTCCTCTCTCAAATTTAAATATCTTTTTGCAAATTTTGGGATAAACTTATCATATAACCCAAGTATATCATGAATCACTAAAATCTGACCGTCACAAAATCTTCCCGCTCCTATACCCACTACTGGGACACTCACAAGCTCTGTTATTTCCTTTCCTAATTTTTCTGGGACGCATTCTAGGATAATGGTAAAAACTCCGGCTTTCTCTACAATTTTTGCTTCCTTTTTTATCCTATCTGCTTCTCCTTTTTCTTTCCCTTGAACTCTATAATCATGTATCGTTTGGGGAGTTAGACCTAGGTGTCCCATAACGGGTATTCCTTCCTCAACTAAAGCTTTGATTATTTCTTTTTTTGGGCCCTCTATTTTTACTGCTTTTGCACCAGCATCTATGAATGCCCTCGCATTTTCAATAGCTTGGTCCACAGTATCATAACTTCCTGCGGGCATGTCCCCCACTATCAAAGTTTTTCTAGCCCCTCTAGCAACGGCTCTCGTATGCCTAAGCATGTCCTGCATGCTGGCATATATCGGCGAATCATAGCCCAATACAACCATCGCAAGTGAATCTCCTACCAAGATAAAGTCAAATCCCACCTCTTCTACTATTCTAGCAAATGCATAGTCATATGCTGTAATTGAAACTATCTTCTCCTTTCCTTTCTTCTCCATTATTTTTTTTATTAATTGCATCATATAGAAACTTAAAATAATGTACCGCATAAATCTTGCCCTATACAATACCTATGACAAAACTAGGTGGCATGAGGCACATAAGAGGGCCATTGCAAGAGCTGCCCCTGTTGCTGAAGCTTGTGAGGGAAACCTCATATTGCTGGACTTTCCTCTTGAGAGAGAGGAGATAGAAAAAAAATTAGAAAAAACAACAATTAACACTAGCTTTCTTACTAGCGATAAATTCCATGTGTTAAAATGCAAAAATCTACCTCCACAATTTGGAGTTATGATAGCAACCACTTCTAAACCAGAAAAGAAAAAAAAGATTTCTATAAGGGACACGATCGAGATTCTAAAAAGAAAATCCATCACATTAGTAATAGGTCTAGGAAGGAAAGGACTACCCAAAGAAATAAAAGAGGAAGCAAAGTATCATCTAGATATTACCGAAAAAAGGATATCACTAGAAACATGCACCGCAATTGGGGCTATACCATTTGTTATATACCACTTAAGGAGATACGTATGAAACATAGAATAGTAGTAGCAATCTTCGTAATCTACAACCTTTTTCTCTTGTATTTTGTGGTTTTATTTCTATCAAGAATATACAACCTATATAGAGGAGGTCATGATATCACAGTTAAACTTTTGGTAATAACCACATTGGTAGTAATATTTATAGGAGGAGCAATACTATTAGCTAAAAGCAAGTTGGTGAGGTGAAAGACATGGTTGCAAGATATGCCTATGTTAATGCCATTGTGGGTGGAATGAAGTCTTTTCTACTCGAGGAGCAACAATATAAGGTATTGATAGAAAGCACTACACTAGACGATGCATTCAATTTTCTTAAGACTTCTACCCACTACGGTAAAAAATTAGGAAAAGTTGCAGGTGCATCTATATATGAAATTGAGCTCATTTTGTTTGAAAACTTGACAGAAGAATATGGAAAAATAATAAGGGCCCTCCATAAAAATGCCAGAAAATTTGCAGAGAAATATGCAGAGAAATGTGTGATAAATACTGTAAAATCCCTAATTATAAGCAAGATTAGTGGAGAAAAATCGGATTTACTTCTTATACCGTATGGAAATCTCTCCAGGGAAACTATAGAAAAACTCATAGAATTAGAAAGTGTTGAGGAGATGATAGAAAATTTGAAATTTGTAGGTTTTTATCATATACTGAAAGAAAATATTGCAAAAACTAGGGAATCCTTTTATCTCTTAAGCGCTGCTCTAGATAGGTATTACTACACAAACTTATACAAAACGATGCAAGACCTTACAAAAGAAGATAGAAGTATAATTGAACGACTAATTGGAGGAGAGGTGGATATCAAAAATCTCCTACTTATTCTGAGACTCAGGGGTAGTGCTGAAGAAGAAGTATGGAAACTTCTGATTCCTCAAAAATACAAACTTAAGGATAATGAACTTAGAATTTTCTTTAATACAGTCAAACCAGAAGAAATAATATCACAAATGCCCCCAAACCCCTATAGCGAGTTTATAATAAGAGGAATAAAGAGATATAAAGAAACTAATTCCTTCCTTTCGCTAGAAAAAGAACTAAGAAAATATTTGATAACATCGTATAAGAAGTGCTTCTATGGAGAAAGATTTAACATAGGAGTACCACTAGCTTATTTAACACTTAAAGAAAATGAAATAAAGAACATAATAGCTATATTAAGAGGGAAGGAGGCTAATCTCCCTCCCTCCGAAATCACTAAATATTTAACCCTCTAAATTTTTTTCTAATGTATTTTGCCCACTAACATGAAAGCTATTATAAGTCCATAGAGAGCTACTCCTTCGCCAAGAGCTACGATTATTAGTCCCCATGTTGAGGTAGCTGGCTTTTCAGCTATTGCTCCCATAGTCGCTGCGCCTGCATGGGCTATAGCTATTCCTGCACCAAGCGCAGCTAATCCTACTGCAAGACCTGCACCCAATGCTATTCCAAAATCTCTGCTACTTGTCGCTCCTTCCTGTGCATATGCTGATCCAAGTATAGCTACACAAACAACCAAGGCTAGTAGGGCTATCTTTCTCCAATTTACATTCATTTTTCACCACCTCTTTTCAATATTGTATATCTCCTATTAACCTTAAATGGCTTAAATTCTTCTCCTTTTGCTTCAAAAAATTTAGAGAAAAGTTCATAGTAATGCAACCTCAGAGTCTGGATGAAAGATATTAGACCCTCAAATATTATGATAACCATATTTCCGAGAATAAATACTATGGCTTTACCTATATATCCAATAACAGAATGGGGGAGAGACTCCATTGCAAGAACCATTATTAAGCATAGAGCAGAATGAACCACCCCTATTACGGCGACTCTCACATAAGAAATTGTATTAAATAGAAACCTCGTTGCTGCTTCAAATGCCTCATAAAAACCCCATCCTATAGAGATTTTCTCAGCATAAACCATTCCTACCATTATTGCTACGAGAGGCAATACTACCAAAGGCAACACAAGTTTATCTGAAAGGATTCTAAAAATATCTGCATTATTTTTGGCAACTATATAAGTTCCTCCTAACAATACCCACATGCCCATTATTCCCCATGGACTAAATATTCCTACTAATATTTCGCCGTGCCATAGTTTATTTATTATATTTATGACGCATCCCAATGCGAGCAATGCCACTCCCAAAAACAGGGCAAACTTTATGAGAAATGAGATATTCTCCAGGGGCGGCTTACCTAATATAGGATGCAGCACTCCTTCTATTCCGAAAATACTCCCATAGAGTAGCCCTGCAAACATTGAAAAGAATCCACAGTACATTATCATTCTTCCAAGCATTCTGAATATTCCTTTAGTTTTAAGTTTAAAACCTAAAAGATACCCAACACATGATAAAACTAACCCATGACCCACATCTCCAAACATAAAGCCATAAACTAACGGAAAAGTGAAAGCTATCACACTAGTAGGGTCTACTTCATTATAGCTCGGATTTCCATACGTCTTTGTCAAAACTTCAAAATGTTTAGTTATAGATGGATTGACTAGAAGTGTTGGTGGTTTCTCTTTCTCTTCCGGATCGCTGATATTGATGATACACAAGTTTTTTGAAGATTCTCTTATTATTTCATTAGCCCTTTTTACTTCATGCTCTGGAACCCATCCAGAAAGTACAGCTGTTTTCTTTGTTTTACCTAAATTCAAATTAGCTTCATCAAGTGTCTTCTCTATTATTAAAAGTTCTCTAATTTTCATTAATTCTTCTATTTTTTCTTTTCTGAGATTCTTAAGTTTCTCTATAACTCTCTTTTCTTTTTCTATTATCTCTTTCTCTTCTTTTCTAACCTTTTCTATTGCTTCTTCTAAGCTTAAGGTCGAAAGTTCTTTTGGGATTTTTATCTCCTCAAACCGATGGAGTCTAAGTATCCTTCCAATAGGAGCTTCGAATTCCCTTTCATATATAAATAGAGCAATTGTTGTCTTCTTGTCTTTCTCTTTAGTGTAAAGGAGATACCTAATATTCTCCTTTTCCATTTCTTTTTTTATTCTTTCTAAGTCTTCAAAATGTACTATGCCCAATATCACATTTACCTTTTTAAAACCATGCAAATCTTTTGGACTTAGCCCTATTGATTTGAGTATGGATACGAGAGATTTTAGCTCTGCTAATTTGTCTTTTTTTTTCTTGATCTCCTCCATATCGTCTGATAAAGATTTGACCTTATTGGATATAGGATTTAAGAATTCTTCTGCTTCTTTTAGGAATTCTTCTATTGGCTTTTCAAAAATAGGCACTTTTTTATTCTCTTCTTCAATAACTGATTTTAGAATGGACTTCTCCTTTTTTTCTACTAATTTTAAAACTTCTAATATGCCGTCTACTTTACCCAATAGTTCTAAGACCTTTCCCCTATATTTAGAAAAAGATGCGCTTGCCAATTCAAGTTCATCTGGAGCATATTTTAATTGGACTATCCCCTCTTCCTTAAGCGCCCTCAAAACTTTCTCAACATCTCTCTCAAGCATTATTGCAGTAAGCTTCTTCATTCTTGCGGGCTTGAACATCAAATCACCTTCTATACAAACGCTATTTAAATTTTTCTAATGATGTTTTCGGCTGCTTCGATACCTTCCCCAAGTTTAAATTCATGACCCGCCCGTTTAAGTGTCAACTCTAAAGCAGAAAGGACGCCCAAAAGTTGGGAATATGTAACATTTCCCATATGACCTATCCTAAAAATTTTTCCTTTGAGCTTAGCTTGGCCTCCGGCCAATAAGATACCATGCTCTTTTAGCATTCTACCCCGTATATCTGCATCTGTTAATCCCTCTGGAATTTTTATCGCAGTTACAGTATTAGAGGATATATCTTCTCTGGGGAACAATTCTAAATTCATTGCTTTAATTGCTTCTCTAGTTGCTTTAGCTAGTTTTTTATGTCTTTTTATTCTATTTTCTAGTCCTTCACTCAACACATCTTTGAGAGCTTTATGAAGAGCAAAAACAAGAGAAACAGAGGGAGTAAATGGTGTTGTTCTTTTTTTAAGAGATTTATGGTAAAATTTTAAATTTAAGTAATAATTCTTCGTATCGTTTTCCTCTATCACTTCCCATGCTCTTTCGCTAACGCTCAACATTGCCAAACCCGGTGGGGCTGCAATACATTTTTGACTACCAGTTATGCAAATGTCTATCCCCCATTCATCAGTTCTCACATCATTTCCAGCAACTGAACTTATTCCATCGACTATGAAAATCATGTCATATTCCCTTGCGATTTTCCCTATTTTCTCTGCATCGTGAAGAACTCCCGTAGAGGTTTCATTGTGAGTCAAGGTTATAACTTCGGCATTACTCTCAGCTACCGTTTCTTCAACCCTTTCTGGATTCACCGCTTCTCCCCACTCAACTTTGATTTCTCTCACTTTGGCACCGTATCCCTTAGCTATTTCTAAAAATCTTTCTCCAAATTTCCCACCAGTTATGCATACTACCTCATCGCCTTCACCCACACAGCTGGCCACGGCTGCATCCATTGCTGCGGTACCAGACCCCGTTATGATTAAAGTATCATTTTTTGTTCTGAAAACTTCTTTTAGCATATCCCAACACTCTACGAGTATCTCTTCAAATTGGGGAGTCCTGTGTCCTATCAAAGGTTTTGCTAGGTTTAGCATTACCTCGGAAGATACCTCAACTGGACCGGGAATGAGTAGCTTCATAGTTCCAGACTCCTCACCTTGTGCACTCCATCTATATTGGATATATCCCTCTCTATTTGGGGTGTAATTCGGTGATCCACATACATCACCATAAGTTGGGGTTCCCCTTTTCTCTTTCTTCCTACTTGCATACTAGCTATGTTCACGTTCCTCTTACCTAAAGTTAATGCAACTTTACCTATCATCCCTGGTTTATCTTCATGGAGTACAATTAAAATTTTTCCAGCAGGATATAGACTTACTTCGTAATCTTCTATACCTACTATAATTGGGTCTTTACCCACAAGGGTTCCTTTTATCTCGAGCTCTTCCTTATCTGTTTTCATCTTCAATATTATTAGGCTTTCAAATTTCTCTGCTTCCTCCCTTTTTCCCTCAGTAATCTTTATTCCTCTGTTCTTTGCTATGAGGGAGGCATTGAGTATATTCACCCCCTCAGTAAGAATGGGCTTGAGTATCCCACATAAAATTATATTCGTAAGCACATTTAGTTCTTCTATTTCTTTTAGTTTCCCACAATAGGTTATAGAGGTCTCTTTTATTCTTCCTTCAACTATCTGTATAGCAAATTTACCCATATTTTCAGCTAAGGGGAAATAAATTCTCAACTTATCTAATACTTCTTGAGGAATGGCGGGCATATTAACAACATTTCTGGGTGGTTCGTTCCTCAATACCTTCAGAACCTCTTCGCATACTATCATCGAAGCCAACCTCTGAGCTTCTTCGGTTGAGGCTCCTAAGTGAGGAGTTACCACCACATTATCGAGGTTAAGAAGAGGATTACCAACGGGGGGTTCTTTTTCAAACACATCCAAAGCGGCTCCGGCAAGTTTCTTTATAGCTAGAGCTTCGTACAAAGCCCTCTCATCTACCACCCCCCCTCGTGCACAGTTTATGAGATAGGCTCCATCCTTCATCAGTTGAAGCTCTTTTTTTGATATCATCCCCTTAGTCTGCTTAGTTAGAGGGACGTGCAAGGTAATGAAATCCGAATTTTTGAGTAGTTCTTCTAGTGAGGTTATCTTCACCCCGAGTTCTTCAGCTTTTTCTTTCGAGATATATGGATCATATGCCAGTATCTTCATCTCAAATGCTTTAGCTTTTTTTACCACTTGGGTCCCTATCCTTCCCAATCCAATTACCCCTAATGTTTTTCCTCTCAACTCTACTCCCAAGAACTTTTTCTTTTCCCATTTCCCAGATTTCAAGGAAGCATTGGCTTGTGGAATGTTCCTCGCTAGCGCGAGCATCAGCCCTAATGTATGCTCCGCAACGGTTATAGAAGTAGCCTCGGGAGCATTAACTACGACTATCCCTCTCTTGGTAGCGGATTCTAGGTCTATATTATCTACGCCTACCCCTGCCCGTCCTATCACTTTTAATTTTTTTCCCGCTTCTATGACCTCTCTAGTAACCTTAGTTTTACTCCTAACTATAAGCGCATCGGCTTCTTTTACCTTCTCTAGTAGTTCATCCTTACCAAGCTCGGTCGCTACTTCAACTTCTCCTATTCCCGATTGTTGTAGAAGTTCTATTCCCGCCTTATGGATGTGGTCGGTAATCAAAATTTTCATAACCTACTCTTCTTCTTTCTCTTAAATTTAAGTTTTTCTCAAATAAGGAAATCTAGATATATCCCAACTCTTAGAATAAAACATATGAAATTGGAGGTT
>CAZSVW010000003.1:7993-25091 GCA_964610485.1 Candidatus Hydrothermarchaeota archaeon
GGAGAAATTTCATGTATTTTAAAAAATAAAGAAATATTAGACCAAATTATGGTATATCTACCGAATCTCTATATTCAGATTTCTAATTTGAATGAACTTATAACTTCCATACTCGCCTATAAGGATCTGCTCTCAAAGGGATTTAGCATTATTCACAAAATCGCATGGAACCTGATATATAAAGTCATTCAAGCAATCATCGGCATATTTACAGCTGTTTACATTCTAATTAAAAAGAAAGACATAGAAAAAGCTATATATTCTATTAGGGACGATAAATTACTAAAATTCTTGAAATTCATAGATCGAGAATTAAAACACGTTTTCTACAGTATATTTATAACGGCCTTCGTTACCGGTCTACTCTCCATACCCATATACTGGTACTTCAAGCTTCCATATGTAATAACCCTCTCAACTTTAACCACAGTTCTAACACTCATCCCTATCGTAGGTGCTTGGTTGGTCTATCTCCCCCTTACAATTTATATAGGAGTACAAGAGGGGGTATTCAAAGCTTTGATTTTTCTAATCCTCTGCTTTACGATGATAAGCACTTTACCTGATATAATTGTTAGACCTTTTGTAGCAAGCTATTCAAGAAAAGTAGACATCCTAGCTATTAGTTTTGGATTTCTCTGCGGGATGATAGTGTTCGGGGCCGCTGGAATAATCATAGGCCCCCTCGTAGTAATAATCGCTTTTGGATTTATAAAGATATATCTTCTCAACGAGTAAGTATTTTAACAATTGCTCCATTCTCTAATGGTTTATCGCTTGGTATCTTTCTCTTTGTTCTCGCATCTATTGCACCTATAAAGTTTTCTCCGATCTCTGTGTGAATTTTAAAAGCTAAATCTCTTGGTGTAGCTTCCCAATCCATCAAAAATGCATCGGGCAATACATTTCCCTGTTTATCGCTAAATTTATTCTCATCTTCAACTGGATACACTACTTTTTTTCTCAAAATTCCGAATATAGATTTATTTATACACTCTTGTACCCCAGTAGACCCAAATCTACCGAAAACTTTCTTTTTTATAATTTCCAAAGCTTTTCTCTCTTCTTCTTTCAGCTTTCCCTTAATTTTAAATTCTCTATCTCCCGGGATGTACTCTATTTTATCCTCGCTTGCCAACTTCCTCAATAGATATTCACCCATTGCACTTACTGGAATTACATTCTCTCTAACTCTCCTCAATTCTTCTATAAATTTTGATGCAATCTCCACATCTGACTTATTTGCAGCTATTATCATTGGTTTAGATATTTTCCTTAGATATCCAATAAATTTTTTCTTTTCTTCCTCTTTCCATGAATGTACTTCCTTTAATTTCAGTTCACTTCTCCTAATAGCTTCTGCCACTATTATTTCATTAAAACCCAAGCCGGCAAACAAGCTGGCAAAATATTTAACAAAGTCTTTCCCCTCATACTGACACTTTCTTACGATTTTTTCCCAATTTCGTTCAAAAATTCCAAAAAACCATTCTTCTATCTCTTTTTCTAAAAATTCCACATCATTCTTTGGGGAATGTTTTCCTATTCCAATAAAATTTCCTTCAAAATCTGTACCTCCCGAAGCATCTACTACGTGTATTAAAACCTTTGCCTGCCTAAGTTCGTCTAGAAATTTGTTTCCCAATCCTCTTCCACTATGAGCCTCGGGAACTAATCCCGCCACATCTATTATATCAACGGGTATGAACCTGTTTCCCTTTATGCACATCGAATTTTTTGGACTGCACTTAACTCCCAGCTCTCTACAAGGACAGGGGACGCGAACATAAGTTACCCCTCTATTTGGTTCTATGGTAGTAAAGGGATAAGATGCAACTTCTACTTTAGCCAGTGTACATGCATTAAAAAAAGTGCTTTTTCCAACATTTGGTTTTCCCACTATTCCTATTTCCATTTTAAATCCCCTATATATATTGGTTTAAGTCAAATTTCTTTAATTTATCTACATTCTCCTTCGGAGAGTAAATTGCAATGTTCCACTGAGTCTTTCCAGCTTCCTTCAGAATCCTTATCAGCGGAGAAACGTTATCTATTTTCTTACATTTTCCTTCCTTTATCATCACCGCTCCCACTTTGTAAGATGGAATTTCTGGGATATCCAAAAGTACGTAACCTTCATCTATACCATAATCCATAGCTATTTCACTTTCAGTTTTTCTCCATTTCTCTACTTTTTCTCTTAACTTCAGTACCTCTTTTATAGTATCTTGAGGCAACTCATTCCAAGATTTAACCCATGCTTTTTTGAATAGGTCTCTATTATCAAACCTGAGACCTATATCTCTAACATATCCACGGGAATTCCTAAGAAAGGAGTAAACTTCAATGTCGTCCATTCTATAGAACTCCTCGAATTCGAGTTCTCCATTTTTAATTGCTACTTCTATTGCCCTAAGAAACATTGCATCTGCTATTCTGCTCGTATGGTGAAGATAGACCGTTGGAGTCATTAAAAAACGTGCAATTAAGAGAGCCTCTACAGCTTTTAGTCCCCTCTCGGTAACAACAAGCGAATTCCCGTAGATGGTCAAAGTGTTAATTAACCTATCTAGGTCGATTACTCCATAGGCCACTCCAGTATAGTGGGCATCCCTTACTAAGAAATCCATTCTATCCACATCAAAATCTCCAGAGATCATTTCGCTGAGATATCCCCTTTTTCCAAGAATTATTTCTGCCACATCTTTTGGAGATATCTCCTCATCTTCGAGAAGAGATGCTATAGAAGAATCTTTGATAAGTTTTACTGTAATCTCTTCATGGGACTTCTTTAAATAATACTCCAGTATCTCCTCAGAAGTGTGAGAAAGAGGGCCATGGCCTATATCGTGGAGCAAAGCTGAAAATCTAGCCAGCCTAATTTCTTCTTCTTCCAAATTCAATCTTTCTGCAACTCTACTAGCTAAGAATAGCGTACCTATACTATGCTCGAACCTAGTATGATTTGCACCTGGATAAACGAGGTAAGTCATCCCCAACTGCTTTATTCTCCTCAATCTCTGAAACTCGGGAGTATCGATTAATTTTACTTCCCCGCTTGTTAGGAAAATATCGCCATGAATAGAATCTCTAATAACTTTTTTGTATTTCATTTTCTCCATTTTTTATAAATACTAGCCTGAAACGCATGATATTTGAGTATACCTTCAATCTCTTTATAATGCGGCGCTTTCTTTTCGTAAGAAACTAAATCTTTAGAATAAAGTGAATAAGGTGAGTTCCTAGAAACTATCTTACAATTCCCCATATGAAATTCTAACTCTACCTCTCCCGTCACATTCTCTTGGGTACGCTCAAAAAAAGTGTCTAAAGCTTCACGAAGAGGTTCTGTCCATAATCCTCTATACACAAGTTCACTCCACTTGCTTTCAGCCATTTTTTTAAATTCTAAAACTTCTCTGGTTAGAACTAGCTGTTCAAGTGCCCTATGGGCTGTTAATAGGGAAACTGCCGCTGGACACTCATATACTTCCCTACTCTTTATCCCTATTATTCTATCCTCAATTATGTCTATCCTACCAACTCCATGAGCCCCAGCAATTTCATTCAATTTAACTATCAATTCAACCTCTCCAAGTTTTTTTCCATCTAACTTTGTAGGAATTCCTCGATTAAATGATATCTCTATACATTCAGGTTCATTTTTCTCAATCTTTGTCCATCTAAAAATTTCTTCGGGTGGGGAGGTATCCAAATCTTCCAATATTCCTCCTTCTATACTCCTCCCCCATAAATTATAGTCTACACTATAAGGTTTCTCTTTTGTTACCTCCACTTTTATCCCCTTTTCTTTTGCATACTTCATGCTGTCTTCTCTTGTAAAATTAAGCTCTCTAATTGGAGCTACTATCTTTAAATCTGGAGCTAAACTTCTAAAAATTGTCTCAAATCTAAACTGGTCGTTCCCTTTACCTGTACATCCGTGCGCAAGAACTTCTGCTTCTTCTTTTCTTGCAATTTCAACAATTTTACTCGCAATTAAAGGTCTAGCAAGTGCAGTACTAAGAGGATAACCCTCATAATCGCCATTTGCTCTAATAGACCTAAAAATATACTCCTTCACAAATTCTTTTCTAGAATCTAATGTGTAATGCTTTGCGCCCAAACTTTCTGCCCTTTCTTTAGCTATTTCGAGTTCTTCTTTCTCTAAGCCCACATCTACCGTTACTGTAATTACCTCATAACCGTACTTCTCTTGCAGTAGTTTAATACACACACTTGTATCTAGTCCACCAGAATATGCCAAAACTGCTTTCATGGTTTGTGTTTTTTATTTTTTCCTTGAAAAATCTTTCTTACAGTAGTATATATCCCTCCTCTAACATTGACTTTAAGCTCCAAGCTTAAAAATTGTGGTTTGACTGCCTCGATAAAATCGTCAAATATTCTAGCGGCAAGATGCTCGTGAAATATTCCTATGTTTCTAAAAGCTACGAGATAAAGCTTCAAACTTTTTAATTCTGGTAAGAATTTATCTGGTACCATTAAAATCCTGAGTTCATAAAAATCTGGTAATCTAGTCTTCGGACACAAAGCTGTAAGTTCTGGAAATCTATACTCAACAAAAATTTTCTCTCCCTTATATAAGTATTCTACTGTCTCTATTTTTGGAAGTTTCAACTTTCTTGGATCTTCTTCCTTTTGAGCCCTATTATACTCCTCCGATATACCCATGAATTCTTACTCATTCTATATTTAGATTTAAATCTAATGGAAGTTTTTTACCTAACCCCACAAGTAATGGCGCCGTAGACTTTGAAAACCCCTTAATATTGTTGTTTAAAAAATCCCATATCATTATACTTCTCCTAACATTTTCTTTTTCGCTGTCATTTATTTCCAATACCCTAGAGTAGATTCTTGAAATTAGATATAGCATGAATAAATTTCCCCTTATCCAGAATTCTAACATCTTTTCTGGAATTTTGTAAAGATATATCGCTCTATTTGAAATCTGAAAAACATATTGTTCAAGTATGTCAACGTGCGGAAGATAATAAGGTTCATCGATCTCAATTTCATGAAAAATTAACAATATAGGTAAACTGATTGCATTTTTCAATATTTCATGACATATAGCACGTATATTCATGAATTTTATCACCGTTGTACTTAAAGAGAAATTTATTTTTTCTCCTATTCTTTTAATTTTGTATCTTAGATTTAAATACGGCAACATACGAGATAGCTCTTCTTCTGCTTTCCTCTTCCCTTTGCCAACTCCAGGACATGCCCAGTTTATATCCACTACAATTTCATCCCTCTCATTCGAATAGAAACAGAACGGAAATCTCTTACAACTTTCAAATTTATATTCAAATCCATGTTCCCTATGCAACATGCATAGATTATCTTTAAGGAAAATGCATGGTTGTTTAATAAAAAATTTATCATTTTCAATAAAATAGAAATCTTTAAATCCTAATTTTTTGATTTTTTTTATTTCTTCCTCAAATATCTCAATTTTTCCACTACAGCATTTATCTGCACATTTTTTTAAACATTCGAACTTTAAATTAGAATGGAAGAGTTGCCTCATATACCTTCCTAATGGTTATATGAGGTGAATGGACCCGCCGGGATTTGAACCCGGGGCCTCTCCCATGCCAAGGGAGCGATCTTCCAGGCTGAGCTACGGGCCCTTTGTTTATTCTTTTTTAGATTTAACGAATTTAAGAATTCCTTAAAAAAACTGATAGAGGTAATTGCTCATACTTGGGTATCTTAACTGGGTATTCTCCCGTTAAGCACCCCAAGCATAACCTATCTTCTCCCAAACCTATTGCCTCAAGAAGCTCCTCTATCTCTAGATACTTCAGTGTATCTGCACCTATTGTTTTTCTTATCTCTTCGATATTTCTACTACTCGCTATCAGCTCTTTGTCTGTGGGCATGTCTATCCCAAGTTTACAAAGGGACTTTATCGGCGGGCAGCCTACCCTCATATGAATCTCTCTAGCTCCTGCTTCCCGCAAAATTTTGATGATTCTAGTTGAAGTTGTCCCTCTGACTATACTGTCATCAAAGAGGACTAAACTCTTGCCTTTAACTTGTAAAATCATTGGATTAAGCTTTAATTTCACTGCAAGTTCTCTTTGCTTTTGCTTGGGCAGTATAAAGGTCCTTCCAACATATCTATTTCTTATTAGAGTTTCTCGATAGGGAAGCCCCCTAGCTCTTGAGTATCCCAAAGCAAAGGGGATTGCAGAATCGGGTACGGGTGTTACAAAATCCGCATCCACATCATCTTTTTCACCATGAATTTTCCCTATTTTTTCTCTAACACTATATACTGGAATACCATTCAAAATAGAGTCGGGTCTAGCAAAATAGATATATTCAAACATGCAATGTGCAGTCCGGTTAGATTTTTTTATCCTATGTCTCTCTATCCCATCATCGCTCACGATGACAACTTCTCCTGGTTTCACATCTCCATAGAATGGTATGTTAAGCACGTCAAAAACTACGCTCTCACTTGCGAAAACTACAGTATTCTCATCCCTTCCCATACATAGAGGCCTTATTCCAAGAGGATCCCTAACTGCTATTAACTTGTCATCTACCAACAGAACAAGAGAATACGAGCCTACCAGCTTATTCATCACATTTTCTATAGAAGAAACAATATCCCCACTTCTAATATATTCCCTAACTATCATATGGGCTATAACTTCAGAATCCGTAGTGGACACAAAAGCCTGACCTACTCTCTCTAGTTCTCTCCTAAGCTCTAGGTAATTCACAATATTACCATTGTGAGCTATGGCTAATGTTACCTTTGAGTGAGTAATAAGGAAAGGTTGAGCATTTTCTATTCTAGATGCTCCCGCTGTCGAATATCTTACATGCCCTATCCCTATCCTCCCATGCAATGAATTGAGCCTTTCTCTACTGAAAAATTCTGCGACCATTCCCATTCCTTTAGACATATTAACCTCGCCATTATACACAGCAATTCCGCAAGACTCCTGTCCCCTATGTTGAAGGGTATAAAGTCCGTAAAAAATTAATGATACAACATCCTCCAGTTTAGAATAAGCACCTACAATTCCGCATTTATCATTTATTTTCATGCCTATTTTAATCTAACCTTATTTACCTTTTTACTCTGCCAAGCATATCTCCTTATTCTAGAACTTCTACCATATCCACATGCAGCACAGTACTTTTGCTTGACATGGAAAGAGTTCCTTCCACATCTCCTACACTTGATATGGAGCCTTTTATTCCTTTTTCCCTTCGAAGGAGTTCCTTTTGCCATTCCATCACCTCAAGGAGATATGTAAACTACATTATCCCCTCGAATTATAACAAGGCCCAGTCTTCTTGAAGCCTTCCCATTTATTAGTTCGTCGGCGCCTTCCAATACTACATTCATGTGTATATCATAACCTTTGAGCGTTCCTCTGTATTCTTTACCATCTTTTAAACCTACAAGCACTTGCTTGTTGAGGGAGCTATGGAGTACATCAAGTGGCTTTTGTGCGGTCATGTTCTCACCTCATTTCAATAACATATTTAAATCTTTTTATTTTTTTATTTAATTATGCCTATGAAGAGATATTATGCAAGAAAAGATTATATCGTCAAATTAAAAAAGTCAATTCCTGAGCTTTTTCAGACGCTTATACCTAAAAAAGGAAAAGTTGAGATAGGGAAAAAAAACGATAACCTATTTATTATTATAGATGGCGAGATTCTATTTTTCGAATACAACGGAGAGTATATTCCTACACTTAAGGCCATTATGAAGTTGGGGATAGAGATAGACAAAAAATATGTAACGGTTGACCGAGGAGCGATCCCGCACATTACGTCCGGAGCAGATATAATGCGTCCGGGAGTAGTAGATTATGACAAACGTATAAAAAAAGGAGAAATAGTAATTGTTAAAGAGGAAAACTATGGTAAACCTATCGCAATAGGTAAAGCTCTTTGGAATGGAGAGGAATTTGAAAACAAAAAGAAAGGAAAATGCGTCAAAAACCTACATTATGTTGGAGATAAAATCTGGAAATTATGATTTATCTGCATTTTCAATAATGATATGCCTTTTTGGATAGGGAATCTCTATACCATGCTTATCAAACTCTTTTTTAATCCTCTTTGAAATTTCAGAGAATATATATCTCCTTTTTCTTGCATTTTCTATCCATACCCTAAGTTCTAAATTTATAGAAGACTCCCCAAATTCCTTCACTACCACCTTTGGCTCCGGATTTTTCAATACTCCTTCCATTTCTCTTGCAACCTCAAGCATTATCTTTTCTGCCTTTTTTAAATCAGAATCATAAGAAATCCCGACAGGAATTCTAATCCTTATTTGTGGAGAAATTGCAGTATAATTTATTATATCTCTTTTTGCTATTTCTGCATTCGGAATTACAACTACTAAATTGTCCGTAGTCCTTATTTTAGTACTCCTCAAGCCTATATCTATAACATCCCCCCAGGTAGATGTTCCTTGAGGAGTATTCCATACTTCTATCCTGTCACCAACGGTAAATGGCTGGTCTATAATTATAAAGATTCCCGAAATTATATTTGCGATGGTATCACGAGCGGCTAAACTTATTGCTAACCCGGCTATACCCATTCCCGCTAGTGCTGCTGTGACTTCTATTCCCAATGTTTGCAAAGCCATTAAAGAAGCGATAATCAGAGTAGAATATTTGAGAGTCTTTCGAAGAAGGGGAAACACCAACTCTCTTAGTTTTGGAGAAGCTTCTTTTTTTATGAATCTCCTCTGTATCTCATTGAAAATTTTATCTATTAAATTAGCAAGGATTATACCAAATATGAGGATAGTAACAGAAACGAGATACTTAGAAGGAACGTAAAGTTGCTTAAGTGCTTGGATTACTATAGATGCATAAAGTATATAAATTATGATTTTCTTTACAAATGGAAAAATTATGTCATCTATTTCTGTTTTTGTTTTTTTAACAATTTTTTTCTCTATTTCATCCAAAAACTTTTTTACTACTTTAACCACGATAAAACCAACAAATAAGATTATCGTAAACTTTATCAAATTCGGGACAACCACTATCAGCTTCTGTCTAATCAGCTGTGCATCCATAATTCTTTAAATTAAAATTTCCACTTATTTAAAAAATATGCTGCTAAGGAAAAATGTAAACTCTAAAAAAATTTCTAAGAATTTACTTATATATAGCTCCTGTATTGATGATGATTTTCCAGAATTCCTAGAAAAGTTCAACGGATATACAAAGCTAAAAGTGTGCCTAGAAGAGCACCACATTAATCCCATTCTAAGAAAAATAATCGCTATTGCCTACAAAAGAAATATAAAAAAAATAATTGCCCTAACTGTGGATGGTTCTCCCCATTGCATACAGTTGCATTTTGCATTAGAAGAGGTAAAAAGATATTTCAATTTACAAACCGAACACTATGTCATTGAAAAAGGTGAACTCCTAAAAATTAGTGAAGATAGTGTCAAAATTTCAAGACATCTAAATATTATAGAGAAAATATGTCCAAAAACTATGAAATAAAGAGAAAAAAAGAAAAAATTAGAGAAGAAATTTGGAGGAAACTGGAAAAGTACAATATAGCAAGATTTCCCCTCCCATGTAAGGGTAGAATACCTAACTTCGTAGGAAGCGGAATCGCCGCCAAAAAGGTAACGAGCCTTAAACTCTGGAAAAAAGCAAAGGTGGTTTTGGCCAACCCAGACTACGCCCAGAAAAAAATTAGAGAATTAGCTTTAATAGATAATAAAACATTAATAATGGCATCTCCAAGATTAAAATGTGGTTATTTTCTGTTAAATCCAAAAAAATGTAAAAATAAAGAAAATTTCGCCACAACTATAAAGGGGGCATTTATCTTAGGAGAGAGTATAACAAAGCTACCTAAGGTTGATTTAGTTATCTCTGGAAGCGTGGCGGTAGATTTAAAGGGAAACAGACTAGGAAAAGGTGGTGGATATGGGGATAGGGAAATTAAGAAAGCTAGACAATTAAACAAAGGAATCACCGTAATTACGACGGTTCATGACATGCAAGTAGTAAAGAAAGTCCCCACGGAAAAGCACGACGAAAAGGTCGATATAATTGTTACCCCAACTAAAATTATTTATGTTCAAAAATTCAATTAGTTGAAAACATGCATACACTCAATGTCAGAATTACCCATCATAAAGCTGACGTTGCTACTCTTGAGCTTTTTTCTTTTCCCAGTATCGAACAGGGGCTTAAAGAGATAATTTCCATAGACTCCATCAAGGAGTGTGTTATTATCCAAACGTGCAATAGAGTAGAGATATTCGCAGCTTGTGAAGACGTTGACAGAGCCTATCATGATTTAATGGATTATATGATGAGCAGAGCTGTCAATAAAATAAAGGCAGAACACAAAGGGGCTGAAGACTTAGCTCAGAAAATAATAGAAAAATCTAAGAATATTCACGATGCTGTTGAAGTAGATACCCACTCTTCAGCACTCTATCACTTGCTTAGACTGACAACGGGTCTAGATTCCATGATAATCGGCGAAGACCAAATTCTTGGACAAGTCAAAGATGCATTTGACTTGGCATGTAAAGTAGGAACCACTGGAACATTCTTCAAGAGCATATTCACCAAGGCTATAAATGTAGGGAAGTTAGCTAGGACAAAAACAAGAATAAACGAAGGCGCAGTATCTATTGGAAGCGCTGCGGTAGAGCTTGCTGAGAGAGTGCTGGGAGGGTTAAAAGAAAAAAACTGCCTTATAATCGGAGCAGGAGAAATGGCACATCTCATTGGAAAAAGCCTAAAAGAGAGAAATATATCCAAACTACTTATTGCAAATAGAACATACGAACGTGGGGTTATGCTTGCCAGAGAAATAGGTACTGGAGAAGTTATAAAATTTGGGGAACTCCGAGATTATCTAAAGAAAACAGACCTAATAATAAGTGCAACTAGTGCACCGCACTATATCATTACTAAGAGACTTTTAGAGAGCAGTATAGACAAAAAAAAGAAGCTCGTTATAATAGATGTTGCAATACCTAGGGACGTAGAAGAAAAAGTGAGAGAGCTAGAAAATGTATATCTATTCAATATAGATTCATTAAGGGAGATAGCCGAAGAAAATAAGAAAAAGAGAATGAGAGAAGCAGCTAAAGTTGAGAGAATAATAGAAAACGAACTTTCAGACCTAATTAAGAAGATTTATAAATGCAGCATTGAAGATGTTGTAAAATTGATCTATAAAAATGCAGAAGAGATTAGAAAGGCAGAACTTAAAAGAGCTCTGCGAATGCTTGGAAAAACGTCGCCGAGGGAAAAAGAGATAATAGATGATTTAACCAGAGTAATTATAAGTAAAACTCTGTTTCCAATAGTTAGAAATCTCAGAAAAGCTGTTGAAAATGGAGACAAAGACAGGATAAGATTAGTCAGAGAACTCTTTTCAAAAAATTGAAATGGTATACACCCAAGAAATTGCTGCTGAAGTCTTGCAACTAGTTGAGGAGACCACTCTGTCTGCAAAAGAAGCATTGAGAATAAGATTTTCGGGCACTAAATACGGCCAAAAAATTCGGAGGAGCGTTCATGCATATGTTTTGGAAGTATTAAAGAGGAAAAATACCATAGATTTTCTTATAAATATTAGTTTAAAGAATAAAAATATCCTCGATTTACCTCCATTTCTGAGGAACATATTAAGAATAGGTGTATATGAATTAGTTTTTAAAAAAGTCCCTCCCCCATTGGCAACAGATTCTACAGTAAGAATAGCAAAGAATAGAATGGGAGTGGGAGGAGCTGCGCTCTCAAATGCTGTACTTAGGAGAGTAGAATATATAAATCTAGAATCGAAATTAAGTAAACTTGGAAAAATAGAACGCATTTCACTAAAATATTCCCATCCCCAATGGTTTGTAAGGTACATCTTTAGACTTTTGGGAGAAAAAGGCGCAATCGAACTAATGAAAGCTAATCTAGAAAATCCCACAACATACCTAAGGGTAAATACTCTCAAAGCTTCAGAAGAAAAAGTTTTAAAATATCTAGATAAAAATGAAATAGAAGTAGAAGAAACGCCGCTGGAAAATGTTTTTAGAGTAATCAAATATAAAAAACCTCCAGCCAGTCTAGATTGGCATAATAAGGGTTATTATGTAATACAAGATTTAGCCTCCTCATACGTTGCTCATGTAGTTAATCCCGGGAAAGATGAAACAATTCTAGACCTTGCGGCTGCTCCAGGTGCTAAAACTAGCCATCTTTCTATGATTATGGAAAATAAAGGGAAAATTATAGCTATAGATAACTCTAAAGATAGAATAGAGCGAATGAAGCATAAATTAAAGAGCTTAGGAGTAGAAAATGTTGAGTATATACTCGGAGATGGAACCAAATTTTTCAAAGAAGAAGTGGACAAAGTCTTAGTAGATCCTCCATGTTCTTCGACGGGAGTTTTTAGAACATTTCCTTGTGTAAAGTGGAGATACGATAAAACTAAATATAAAGCGATGATAAAAATTCAAAGAGCAATGATAAAGAATGCTTTAAGGAATCTCAAAGAAGGCGGAACATTAGTTTATTCAACCTGTTCGATAACTTTTGAAGAAAATGAGGAGAACATAAATTATGCTTCTAAGTTTTTTAAAGTAGAAAAAATAGAAAAGAAAATCGGAACACGAGGGATTAAAGAATTTGAAGGAAAAAAATTTTTTGACTGGAACAAAGTTATAAGAACTTTTCCCCATCTACATTCATGCTCCGGGTTTTTTATCGCAAAAATGACCAAATTTTAGAAAAAGAATTTAAAACATAAAAAAACAAAAAATGATTATGCAACGGTTTAAAGCTCTTTTGTTTATCCTCTCTTTAAGTTTAATTGCGGGTGTAATGTTTGAAAGAGAAAAAACATCAAAAGAAGAGATAATTGTGATATATGATAATAGCGTATATAAGGCGGGACTCGAAAATGATTGGGGTTTTTCTTGTGTTATAAAAAAATAAGGAAAAACAATATTATTTGATTCTGGAGAAAATGGCAGTATACTTCTAAATAATATGAAAAAAATGGGAATTGACCCAAAAGAAATCTCAATAGTTTTCCTTTCCCACGTACACAGTGACCATACTGGAGGCCTTTTTGAATTTCTGAACATAAATCCCAATGTAAAAGTTTATGTGCCAAAATCCTTCCTAGAGAAATTTAAGGAATCGATAATCGAATATGGGGCTGAGGTTATCGAGATCGAAAAAGCCACGAAGATAGGAGACAACATATACTCAACCGGTGAACTGGGAACATGGATAAAGGAACAGTCCTTGGTAATTGAAAGTGAGGGAGGTATTGTAATAATAACTGGATGTGCACATCCAGGTATCACGAGAATAGTAGAGAACGTCAAAAAGAACTTTGGTGACAGAATATTGCTGGTTATCGGAGGATTTCATTTGGTAGGGAAAGACGCAGGAGATGTGATGAACGTGATAATTAACCTCAAAAAAATTGGAGTTCAATATATCGCGCCTTGCCATTGTTCCGGAGACGCTGCAAAAGAATTATTCAAAAAAGAATTTGGAGACCACTTCATAGAGGTTGGAGTGGGAAGGACTATAGAAATCGAAAAACTAAAATAGCCCGGGGCGGATTCGAACCGCCGTCGCGGACTCCAAAGGCCCGCATGCTTGACCGCTACACCACCGGGCTATATTTTTAAACACTTTCTACATAATTTTCATTGAGGTAAAATTATGCTACCTTCCTATATCATAATCCTCAGACCACTAAACTGCCTAATGGCAAGCTTAGCTGTAATTATTGGGGGGATGATAGCATCTAAAACTTTTTTTACAAAGGATATTATACTTGCTTGTATAGTTGGCTTTGTTGTGTGCGGGGCTGGCAATGTAATAAACGATTATTTTGACTATGAAATCGACAAAATAAATAACCCAACCCGACCTATACCCAGTGGTAAAATACCGATAAAAAAAGCTTTTCTTTATTCAATTTTTCTTTTCTTATCCGGGATAGCGCTCTCGTGCATGATAAATATATATGCAGTGGTTATGGCGATAATAAACTCTCTTATACTTTTTTTATACCCCTATAAAATAAAGAGGATCGGAGGTTTAAGTAAAAATATCACAGTTAGCTATTTAGTAGCTTCTCCTTTTCTATTTGGTAGTATAGCTCTGAACCAATGGAGCAATACTATCCTGATTTTTCTTATTCTGGCTTTTCTTGCAAATACCTCCAGAGAAATTGTAAAAGATATAGAAGATACAAAGGGAGATATCTATCCCACCCTCCCAAAAAAGATAGGAATTGCCAATTCCGCTAAATTGGCATCTATTTTTATGATGATGGCAATATTATTAAGCCCTATACCATATATTTTACATATTTTAAACATCTACTATTTGGTCTCGGTATCATTCGCTGACTTCATATTTATATGCACCTTCTACAAATTCCTAAAAAAACCTGAAGAAAATGTAAGGAAAATCTCCACGCAAATAAAAGTTGGGATGTTTTTTGCTATGCTCGCATTCATAATTGGAAAACTAAATCTTTAGATATGTTCCATCCAAGAGATAGGTTTTTACACTTTTTTTCTCTACATATCTCAACTCAATTTTTTTAAATGATATACCTTCTATAAGCTCATTGAAGGCTGGTAAGATTATAAACTTACTTTTGTTTTTGAATTCTCCACGTATCCATGCTGCTTCCTTAATTTTAATCCCATTTTTATCTATAAATTCAACACATGGATGAAAATGTCCAATAACGTATGTGTCAATTTCATCGCATAGGTCTATTTTTCTATGCCCGTGGGTAAAGAGAACCTTTCCCTCTCTAAACTCTTTTAGTACTTCGTATTTCTGAACAAGCTTCTCTAAATTACCGTCATGATTTCCTTTTATTATCAAAACCTCAACTAAACTGGAAAGCTCGTCCAAAAGTTTCGGAATATTTTTGTATTCCTCAATAGTTGAGCTTGGGATGTTGTGTTTTACATCCCCCAGTAGGATGATCCTCTTTGCTTTAGTAGACTCGATTAAAGAAATTATTCTGCTCCTTATTTTTTCATATTGATTTGGAACAAATACCCCAAATTTTTTTAATTCCGACTCTATCCCTATGTGGAGGTCGGCTAATATTAGGGTTCTTCCCCACCTCAAGGCCCTTTCTCCATATACCGGTTGCACAGTTTAATTCTTATACCTTCTCAACTTTTAAATTAACTCTAGGTGAAGAAAATGTTCCCCCATAGAAGAATAAGCGGAAATGCAAAACATGCCATGCAAACTTTCATAGATAAAATAGAGAAAGACCACAAAGAAATTGTAGAAAAAGCGAAAAAAGAGATTTCCAAAATTACAAAACACAAAAACGTGGAATTTACCAGTAGCGGCAGTTCAGCCATTTTTATAGCTTTAAAAATGGTAGAAGGGAAGGTGATGATACCAGACCAAGGAGGATGGATAGGATTTAAAAGAATACCCAAACTCTTCGGAATAGAAACATGTGAAATAAAAACGAACCTTGGGATAATAGAACCAGAAAGTTTGGAGAATAAAATAGAATCAGAAAACCCAAAAGCTTTACTTTTAACGTCATTTGCTGGATACATTGCAGAGCAGGATATGAAAGAGATAAGTAAAATCTGTAAAAAGTTTGGTGTTATCATAATTGAAGATGCATCCGGAGCGATTGGAGATGAAAAACTTGCAAATGGGAGATATTCGGATATCATAGTGTGTTCTACGGGAGAACCTAAAATTTTAAACTTATACTCTGGAGGGTTCATCTCATCAAATTTTGACATTCCAAGGGAATTTGCCAGACTATTCAAGATTTCTCCAATAGTATGTGCCGGTATAATTGAGGAACTTAAACATGCAAAACAAATAATAGCTACTTTAGCTGAATACTCTCATATGATAAAACTTAGGATAGACACTTCTCTACATAAAGATAGAAGAGGACTATGTGTGGGGTTCAGGACGAAAAATCCAAAAAAAGTTTTCTATAAGCTAATGAATCTCGGATTTAAAACAGATTTGGGGAGTTCTCTTTTTACAATTTGTCCAAACTATAATAGATTTCTAGAGAAAGGACTCGTTCTTGAGCTAAAGAAACTGGATATTTCTAAAATAAAGAAGGAAGACATAGAAGGAATGGGTGAAATAATAAATGAAGTTAGAGAAGAATTTGATTGACTTGGCCAAAGCTATTATCGACAAAGTTAATCCAGATACGATTCTCTTAATTAGCGAAAACGAAAAAGAATATAAAATTCTCAAAGAAAAATTCTCTTTACCAATTATTTTAGCCACTACAAACAAAAAATTATCTAAAAGACTAAAAAACTCGGTAATGCTCTTAGCTAAAAATCCTTCACTTAGAGCTAGAGTGAAAAATGCACTTGCACTTGCTTTTCAAAAAACTTTAGTGAACATTGGAGAAAGCGTTCTATGCTTAGATATCGATAAGGATTTTATTTCTATAACGATACTCGAAGTTTCAAAAGAAATCCTCGAGAATAGAATGCTTGAATTTGTAAAAAAAGAGAAAATAAACCCAAAAGTCTTTGAAGCTGTTCTAGAAATTGCCTTAGAAATAGGAAGAGAAGGGAGAGAAGGAAGACAAATAGGAACCGCTTTTTTAGTAGGAGACTCTAAAAAAGTCCTGGAGAGCTCTAGACAGATAATATTAAATCCATTTAGGGGGCATAAGAAAAAAGAAAGACTGGTAACTAATCCTAATCTAAAAGAAACGATAAAAGAATTTGCTCAACTTGAAGGAGTTTTTGTAATAGACAATGACGGAATCATCAGGGCTGCGGGGAGGTTTTTAAATGTAGATACATCCTCCATAGATATACCAAGAGGTCTCGGCACAAGACATGCCGTAGTAGCTGCAATGACCGCACTTTCAAAGGCAATAGGGATAACGGTATCTCAAAGTGGAGGAATAGTTAGAGTTTTTCACAAAGGAAAAATAATCTTCACTATCGATCCAAAGAGGAAAATTTTCTTATCCTCTTGAGTCTATATTCCGATATCACTTTTTCCAGTCTCTTTTT
>CAZSVW010000004.1:0-23845 GCA_964610485.1 Candidatus Hydrothermarchaeota archaeon
ACCCCCAAAAGTCTCTTGAATCTTCTTATTTCCTCTCTTTTCTTTCTATATAGTATATAAGCCTTAGCTACTTTTGAAAGTTTTGTTTTAATAAGGGTTTCTTCAACTATATCCTGAATTTCTTCTACTTCAGGAATTTTCCTCTTATATCTCTCATCAAGTATCTCCTCAATCTTACGAGAGAGTTTATATGCTAACTTTTCATCTTTCTGTCCAACCGCTTCCATAGCTTTCAAAATTGCTCTCTCTATTTTCTCTCTTTTGAAGTCCTCAATTTTTCCGTCTCTTTTTCTAACTTTCTGTGGCATGCCAGTCCATCCCGATCCCATCGATTATAGCGCCACAATTATAGCATCTAGAGCCACGGACTATCCTGTTTTCCAACACACTGTGATAATATCTCCTTACCAGCAATTTCCCACAGTTGTAGCAGTAGGTATCCTCCCCCTCACCAACATTTCCCTCATATACATACCTGAGTCCTATCTCTCTACCTATATCATAAGCCATCCTCAGCGTATCAACGGGAGTTCGAGGTACGTGGAGGAACTTATAATGAGGATAGAATGCAGAAACATGCCATGGTACTTCATCTCCTATCCCTTTTATAAACTTCGCAATTCTGGTAAGCTCCTCTTTACTATCATTATATCCAGGTATTACCAATGTGGTTATTTCTATCCAAACTCCGTATTTTCTATAATTCTTTATACTCTCGAGTACGGGAGCGAGATGAGCAGAGCAAACTTCCCAATAAAATTCGTCACGCATAGATTTTAGATCCACATTGACGGCATCCAGATACTTTGCTATCTCTCTTAACGGCTCTTCATTTATGTATCCATTGGTCACAAAAACATTTTTAATTCCTTCTTTATGTGCAAGTTTGGCTGTATCTAAAGCCAACTCATAGAAAATGGTTGGCTCCGTATATGTATATGCTATCACCTCGCATTCCAATTGTTTTGCCTCATTTACTAAATCTTCTGGATAAAATTTTTCTCCCACTACGCCCCTTCCTTCTCTCGGGTATTGGGATATCTCATAATTTTGACAGAACTTGCAAGCTAAATTACAACCCACGGTTGCTATTGAATATGCTCTACTTCCGGGTAAAAAATGATATAATGGCTTTTTTTCTATGGGGTCTACATGCCTAGCTACAACTCTACCATATACTAGGGTATATAGTTTCCCATCAATATTGCGTCTAACTCCACAAAAACCTGATTTACTTGGCTCAATTATACAGTATCTGGGACAAAGAATACATCTAACTTTCTGATTTTCAATTTTTTCATAATATTTTGCCTCTTTCATCTATTTTATAATTTGGTTTTCATTTAATTTAAAAATTTACCCTACTAATTTCTCAATAAACTCCTCCAATTTTTCCATTGTTTCACTTTGGAGAACATGCTCCATCTTACAAGCGTCTTTTTCAGCAACTTCCTCGCTTACCCCTAAAAATTTTAGAAATTTAACTAAAATTTCATGCTTTTTTCTTATTTTTTTGGCTATTTTTTCGCCTTCTTTAGTCAAAATCACTCCTTTGTACTTCTCATAAAAAACCAGCTTTTCTTTTTCAAGTTTCTGGAGCATCTCGGTTACACTTGCAGGAGTTACATTTAATATTTTTGAGATTTCCCCCGTACGGGCTCTACCCTTATCTCTGATTAGCGTGTATATAACTTCAAGATAATCTTCCCTACTCTCATTCAAAATATCACCCCAAGCAATAAATTTAAAAGAGTGCCCACAAGTATGGCAAGCGATATCATCAGAGAAGAAATTCTAAGCAAATCTCTGTATCCCATTTCCTTAAACAGAACTACAAAAGTGGCAACGCAGGGGAAATACATCGTCAAGACCACACTTGCAACTATACTTTGTTTCACGTCTAAACTTAAAGGAAAAAGCATGCCTACAGCCACATCCTTTCTGAGGAATCCTATTACAAGAGCCCCAACTGCTTCTTTAGGCAACCCTAACAGTCCAACAACTATTGGTGAAGAGAAATTACCGATGACTTCTATTATTCCCAGAGTATAAAGTAAGTTAACAATAGCTACACCCAAAAGCACAAAAGGTACTGCCTCTTTTAAGAAATTGAGCATCCTCATCCATAATTTTTTTACTAATACCTTATAATACGGTAGCCTATAAGGAGGTACCTCTAGGAATATCTCCGGACTCTCCCCTGCCAACATTTTGTTTAAAATCAAACCAAGAAAAATCCAAATAGAAAAAAGGGTTATAAATACTATAGCCAAAGGAATTGTTCCAAACCTGCCCACTAAGCTGACTATTATTGCAAGTTGTGCCATGCAAGGAATGCATATCGCCATTAAACTTGCGGCGATGAATCTTTGCCTTTTATCTTCTAAAATTCTAGTAGCTAGCACTCCGGGGACATTGCACCCCATTGACAACAGCATCGGAATTACCGCCGAACCATGCAATCCAAGCTTATGCAATATGCCATCGAGTAATACAGCTATTCTGGGGAGATATCCAAAGTCCTCTAACAACCCTAATGAAAAATAAAATGCGAAAACATAAGGTAGAACCATCGCAAATGGAACATATACTCCGGTGGTAAGCAGTCCCATACTCTGAACAAAATCTATTTCCCCATTTATCAATTCACCAATAAGGATTTTATGCAATATCCCTTCTCCCAATATATCGCTTAATCTTTCAACTATTGGGAGGTAATATATCTGAAAAAATGGATCGAAAATGTAAGTAATCAATTTCTCTCCAATGAATCTCACGAGTTCAAACGTGGCAAACAAAACAAGAAAAGCTATTATAATCCCAGAAAATGGTGAAAGAGTTGTATCGCTCAATTTTTCAAGGAATGTATGGTGCTTATGTTCTATTCTTTGTACTTCTCTTATAATTTTCATTATCTCCCCCCACCGCTCTTCGTCGTTCCGTTTTATTTTTTGTGATCTTGCTTCCCTCAACCTCTCTACCAGTCTCTTGATTCCCTCCCCGGTAATTGCGACGGTAGGAACAACAGGAACTCCTAAACATTTTTCCAATTTCTCTACATCTATCTCTATCCCCAAATGTTTCGCTTCATCCCACATATTGAGAGCAACGATCATCGGTTTTCCGCTTTCGATAAGCTGGAGAGTTAAATACAAATTTCTCTCTAAATGCGTAGCATCTACCACATTAATTATTAAATCCCCCTCCTCCAGCATTTCAATGGCGACTTCTTCCGCTTTTGAAACTGGATGGAGAGAATAAACTCCGGGAACATCTATAAGCTCAGCTTCTATCTCATCAAACTTCACCTTCCCCTTAGTAAACTCTATAGTAGTACCCGGATAGTTGGACGCGATTACACGACTTCCCGTAAGTCTGGAAAAAACTACGCTCTTACCTACATTTGGGTTTCCCATCAACAGTATTTTCAACTTAGAACCTCCACTATTATTCTAGAAGCAATTCCCCTCCCTAACGCTATCTTTGTTCTATCAACTTCTATTATTACAGGACCTCTGAACGGCTGAGAGGCTACCTTCCTTACTTTTTTACCTATCCTTACTCCCATGCACTCCAACCTACGGATAAAACCAGGTCCTCCCATTATATGGCTAACTATGCCTTCTTCTCCCACCGGTAATGCAAGTAAGGAAACTCTCATATAATCGCCTCAAACTCTATAGTTTAGGTAAGCCTAAATTATATAAAGTTTGTGGATTTCTTTGCAAAAGCCAAAAAATCGCCAGCTAACTTTTTCAAGATTTTCTGATAGTCCTCTTCTCCCCCCTCCACCCTATCCATCAGCTGTTCAAGTTCTCTAGTAAACTTCTCTGAAACGTACTTCCCGAATTCTCTTTTTAGAAATTTAAATACTTTTATCCCCCTCTTTGTAGGGAATAAGAAACCTTTCCTCTCTATTACATAACCTCTATTAAGCAAGGTCTGCACTATGGTAGCATAGGTGCTGGGTCTCCCTAAACCTCTTGCCTTCATTTCTTCTACTAAGCTTCCTTGGGTAAATGGAAATACTTTGGGTTTAAAAAATTGCCTTATCTCAAGTACCTTGAATCTACCTTCTTTTACCGGGAGTATGGGGATTCCTAAAACTTTATCAAATCCATGCTCAACTATTCTAACTATAGCTTCTTTCTCACCAGAAAATGGAAGGGCCTTAAACTTAACTTTTTCAATTTTCACCTCTCTCATCTGAGAAGCTATAAAACGTTTGAATATCATAGAATATAGAGCGAGGTGATCTCTGCTCAATTTATATATTCCAGAAAATACCATACTTTTTAATTCATCGGGGTCTAATGGTCTAGTAGGTCTTATACACTCATGGGCACCTCCTTCTCCCCATTTCCTCGGCTTGTAGAGACTTGGGTCTATGTTTTTCTCTATATAATTTCGAGCTACCCTCAATCCTGCTTCAGAAACTCTCGTAGAATCCGTCCTATGATACGTAATTAAACCCATTTCAAAAAGTTCCTGCGCTAAATTCATAATTTTCTCAACACCCAATTTAAGTTTTGAATTCACCTCTTTTATCATATTTTCTGTTGAGAAAGGAGGAGGCGGATTTAAAATTTCCTCTTTTTTTTCTATAAATCTTATTTCCACCTCCTCTGGACTAACTTTTTCTTCAAAACTTAACTCACCGAATTCTGTCTTTATTCTTGTTACACATATCCTCTTCTTCGCCTCTTTGCTTCTCTGGATCACCCAGCCCAAAACTGGTGTTTGTACCCTACCCGCACTTAGATGAGTACTCCCAAATTTCCTCCACAGCGTTTGACTGAGCTCAAATCCTACCCAGCGGTCTGAGATTCTTCTTACAAGCTGTGCTTCTACTAAATTTTCATTTATTCCCCTCGGTGATTTTAGTGCTTCTAGAAACGCTCTTCTAGTAACCTCATGGAATTCTGCTCTCACTATTTTAGAAACGAAGGGCTTTAGATTACAATACACATCATAGGCTATCTTTTCTCCCTCAATATCGGGATCTGTAGCTATCAAAACAAGGTCCACCTCTTTACTTAGTTCCCTTATAGCTTCTATTATCCCCTCTTTAATTTTCTCATAGACCGGAATTATGGATTTATTTATGATTACCCCATGATAAGCATAATCTTTAACCAGATCATAAAAATGTCCTTGTGTATAGGCTAGAGTTAGGAAATATTCCCCTGTATTTGTCTCATAAAAAATTAAATTCCCTATTCTTCTTTTTGAGGATCTTCCAAAGAAATTTGATATGGTTTTTGCCTTAGTAGGACTCTCAACTATAACCAGAGCAGACTTTATAAATTCTTTTTCTTCTTTACTGGCTTTTCCCTCCCTGTATTTTACTATTTTTTCTCTATCCCTATCTATCTCACTGAACA
This sequence comes from Candidatus Hydrothermarchaeota archaeon, assembly GCA_964610485.1. Lineage (GTDB taxonomy): Archaea > Hydrothermarchaeota > Hydrothermarchaeia > Hydrothermarchaeales > CAZSVW01 > CAZSVW01. The sequence continues at coordinate 5,385 of CAZSVW010000004.1, forward strand.
AACTCTTTAAATCTATATTCTCTAGAGGTTTGAATTCTATATCCTCGTAGTACCATCTTGCCTTTTTCTTTAAGTTTCTAAAAGCTTTTTCATCATCTACTAGTATAAAACTCGCTCCCTTTGAAATTCCTCCAGCATACAAACGAGAACACCTGCCTGAAGCTTGAATATAACTTGCGACATCTGCTACAACCAAATAAATAGAATTATCCTCACAAGAAATTGACACATCATCGCTTTTCTCTATAAGTTGTATAAACTCTCTATCCTTAAATTTCTCCTCCAAAAAATTCCTTATTTCAATTATATTTGCCTTTTTACCCTTTAATTGGTATATGTATCTCTCTACTTTTTCTCTATCCTTGTCTTGCATAATATCTCTCAAATTAATAAGCAAAGGAAGAAAACTTTGCTCATTTTCTGTACTGAGTTTAATCTTGAACTTTGGGACCCCTGTGAATATCACATATCTAATTAGGTGAGGCAAGTCTATTCCCCTCGCCATCGGATTTCTAACACTTGCTATCCCCACCGCCACCTCAGCTTTTCCCTGCTCAAATTTTTCAAACTCCTCATACCTTACTGCTTTTATACCCGACTCATTTAAAATCCTCACCCACTCTTCAACTTCTCCTTTGCTCAAGGTGAATAGTAAACATCCCCCTCCGAGATCTTTTATCAATTTTACGATACGTTGGTCCCTAAAGTAGATGTCTTCTATATTTCTCATACTGAGGAAGGTTGTTCCTACCTCAAATTCTAAGAGTTCGCTGAAAAGTTTAGCTCTCCGAGATTTGACTTTGGTTGTGGCCGAAGAAACTACTAGTACTCCTTTCCTTTTTTTAATTTTTTTCTTTAACTCCTCTATTCTCTCTTTATTTTTTTCCCAATTAGATTTTAGCCTTATAATTTGCATAGCTAAAGAAATATCGTTCTGAGTATAGCCCAAAAGATACAAAATCCTATCTATATTCTTATCTCGTTTCAAGACAGAATCGACATCATCCACAAAAATAAAATCAAAAGTATTTTTCTTTAGAATATCAAAATTTTTCCAGAGAAACATACTCGTAGTTGCGAGAATTTCAAAATCTCCTGCTTCTATTCTCTTTTTGACCTCTTCTTTCTTTTTCTTAGTTAATTCAGAGTGATAGGCTAGAGCATTTATCCTCTTACTAACTTGTTCAACTAACAATTTACTCGGCAAAATCATGTATCTCTTCCCTTTAAGATACTGCGCCATAATCGTTCCGAAAGTTGTTTTACCCACTCCCGTTGGAGCAACCAAGGCAAAACTCCTTCCAAGTAAAACACGCCGAGCCCAAGATATCTGCAAACTCCAAGGATCTCCTATTTTTTTCTTAAAAAAGGATATAAATTTCCTAAGTTCCTCGTTGAACTCACAATAATTCCTGAGATTTTTCAAGATTTCCTTATGCTTGCAGTAATACTCTGCAAAATTGTAACACTTAGAGCAAGGTAATCCCTTCCTTAATCGTAAATCTGAGATATCCTCTCCGCAATTCGGACACGAACTCTTGTATATCGCCCTAACTTGTTCGCTCACCTCTTAATATCCTCCCAATACTGCGGAGAAGTTCCGCCGGGTTCCTCACAGGATAATCCAATTTCTCTAATATTTCCTCGATTTTTATTCCCTCAATTTCATATCCCCTCAATTTTTCTAATAGATCCTCTTTGTTAGCAGGAAAATCTACCCCTCTTATCCCCGTCAAGACATGCACTGCCCAATCGGCTCCCAATGATTTGGCAATACTTCTAGAGATTTCAAAATGAATACTCTTCTCATCTCTCCCCTCTTTTATCTCCCTATACGCAAGTTTGGCCAATCCTCCAGCTATATGGATACGTTTTTTCTCTATTTTCTCCTCCAAGTTTATGCGTTTCATCACCTCTTCCGGATCTGCTCCAAGTATATGCCCAACCGTTTGCTTTCCTATACCAAGCTCTTTAGCTATGCTTTCCATACTTTTCATGTATTCCTCCCTCAAAACTACTGCATAACTCGCCGCCATCAGACTTGGAAGCCACGTTAAATTCCTATGCTCCACAAGTTTTCTAGGGCCTCCTAGAATTTCTATGGTTTTAAGAAAAACTCGGAGAGCAAGGGTATCTACATCTTTTTCCTTCTGCGGAGAAACTTCTATTACCATTCCCATCACCTACCCAAAGGTGCTCCCACCTCAACTAATCCTAAATCTGTTATTTCTAGTATCCTTGTCTTCGTGTCATGTCCACAGAGTCTACATCCATCTATCCTAAACAATCTAACCATAGAACCAAGAGGTTTCTTATATATACTCTGAGCAAACCTACTCATTACTATTTCTTTAGACAAAACAATTGTACAGTCAACTATATGGCTTATGGCATATCCCCCAGCTGCTTCGGCAGAAAATTCTTCATGACTACTTCTTTTCTGAGAAACGAAAATTGCTGTCTGATACCATTTTTTCATAAAGTTAAAAAGCCTTCTCACCACACTCCTCGCCTGCATTTCTCTAGCTTCGTATAAGCCAGTTATAGAATCTATAATAGTAGCTTTAATGTTGTATGATTTAATTGCATATGCCAGCGTATCAAGTAGAGTAGGTATTTCCTCTCTTAGTTCGTGGTGGCTTGCTGCATCGATTAAAACTATATTTTTTTCTATTGACTCCCAATTAATCCCCATAGCATGAGCCCTATTTTTCAATCCGGCTGCAAGGAATGGGGAGGGGCTTTCTACAGTTATAAAACATACCTTCTTTCCAAGAGAAGCCTGCTTGATTGCAAACTGCTCTGCCATCAAACTCTTACCGGTGTCTGAAACTCCCGTAATATGAATGACCCCATAGGAAGGATACCCTCCCAGCGGAATTTTTTTTACTTTTCCGTTTTCAATCTTTGCAATAAAAAAGAGGTCATCCAACCCTTTAACTCCCGTTGGTAGTCCAATAAGTTTAGGTATTTTTTTCCCTGCTTCCCCCAACACCTCAACTGCATCTTCCATCGGTTTTCCCATATGTTGAACTTTTGTCATTCTATATTTAAATGCCTTTGCTAACAAATTCCTACTTTATTATGAGAGAGATAGCCAAATTCATATATGAAGTAGGAAGCTTGAAAGAGATAGCTAGAAGTGGATGGTGGCTTGCTGGAATAAAGTATCCTGAAAGTGTTGCCGAGCACTCTTTTAGAGTAATAGTGATAGGATATATTCTTGCTAAATTGGAGAATGTCGACTTGGAAAGAGTTCTGGGGATGTGCATGCTCCAAGACCTTTGTGAAAGTAGAATAACCGACCTAAACAAGGTGGCACAAAGGTATATAGATGCAAAAACTGTAGAAAGCAAGGCTTTTAAGGAATTAGTAAAAGATCTACCAGAAATATTAAAGAAGGAATTTTTAGAATTATTCAAAGAATATTCAGAACAAAAAAGTTCAGAAGCCATACTAGCGAGAGATGCAGACTTGCTGGAAAATGCATTTCAGGCAGTTGAATATCTAGAGCGGGGATACAAAGATGCAGAAGACTGGATAACTAACATAGGTAAACTGCTAAAGAGTGATAGCGCAAAAGAGATATATAATGCACTCCTCAGAGTAAAGCCAAACGAATGGTGGAAAGGACTTAAAAAAATAGAAAGATGAGTGAAATGCTTAAATTGTAAGTTTGAAAATCCTTGCCTTCAAATTTCCATATTTGATACAGATCTCTTTCTCAATTTCGTATAATTTTTCTGCTAACGACTTAAACTCTTCATATTCTGAGGTGATTACCACGATCTTCGATTTAGAATGAAGCACTTTCTTTACTGATTTTAAAAAATTATAATATAGCTCCAGAATAGCTTTCTTTTTTCCTATCCTAAGTCCATAAGGGGGGTTTGTAATTACCTTATCGAAAGTCTGGGTGAATATCTTATCAAGCTTTGTGGCATCTCCTTTCAGAAAATGGATCGTATCATCTACTTCAGCCTCTTTTGCATTTTTTACAGCTCCTACTATATGTTTTTTAAATTTTTCTACGCCAAATAGCTTTAATTCATTTTTTTTCTCCTTAACTCTCTTTTGCAATTCTTCAAGCTCGTTTTCACCAAAAATCTGAGTAAAAGCATATTTGGTTCTTCTAAATTTCCCTGGTGGAATATTTCTACCTATCAAAGCTGCCTCTATAAGTATTGTTCCGCTGCCGCACATTGGATCAAGGAATGATTCTTTTTTATTCCACTCAGAGAGCAATACTAAGCTTGCTGCTATCGATGGATTCAAGGGTGCAGGATGTTGGTATACCCTGTATCCGCGCTTGTGTAGGGCTTCGTCCCCTGTTAAATCTAGCCCCACCAATATTTCATCAAAAATAACCTCTACTCTAACGATTATTTCTGGTTCTGTGAGATTAACCTTTAATCTAACCCCCTTTGAATCTAGATAACTCTCAATAAGTGCTTGACCAGATACCCGAGCTATATCTAGAGAGGTAAAATTATGTTTACCCACCCTCAATGGTCTTATAGCAAAGCTCTGATGCGGTTTAATCCAGTAAGTGAAATCCATTTTTTTAACTATACTATAGATCTCCTCTAAACTTTCAGTTTTCCCCCTATAGAGAAGCAGTACCACCCTCTCTATGGTTCTGGAAAGATAATTCAATGTGGGAATCATCCCTTTATCGCACTCAAAAAAAACTCTCCCTCTACCTTCTCTAACTTCCAGAATATTACATCCAAATCTATTAAGCTCTCTGGCTGAGATTTCCTCTAAACCGGGGGATGTGGTCGCATAAAATTTCATTTTTTGGGTATATTATAGCCCGGGGCGGATTCGAACCGCCGTCGGAGGATCCAGAGTCCCCCATGCTTGACCGCTACACCACCGGGCTATTTTTAATTTTGATAGGGTAACTTTCCAAAAATTAGTTAGAGAGTTAGCGATGAAAAAATTTTTCTAATTTCCTTTGAAGCCTTTGCTTCGGTATCATATTCCACTATTGCCCTACCATTAACCATTGCCTCTGTAACCTTCTCGTCGTAGGGGATCTTACCTATAACTTTTATTTTCATCGCTTTGCAATACTCTTCGATCTCTTTGGCGACCTCGGGATTTATGTCATACTTATTTATGCATACAAAAGCATCAAGTTTAAAATGTTCCACAAGTTTAAGAACTCTTTTTAGGTCGTGCAAACCAGAGAAAGTAGGTTCTGTAACAATTAAGGCTTTATCGACTCCCGAAAGAGAAGCAATTACTGGACACCCTATCCCAGGGGGACCATCAATAATTATATTTTCCCCAAGCTCCTTAGCCTTTCTTCTCACCTTTTCAACAAGCTTTCCAGAATTTTCTTCTCCAACCTTTAATCGTGCATGAACAAGTTTTCCATACTTACTATCTGAAACAAATAGATGACCAGAAATGCTCTCTTTAAATTCTATAGCATTTGCTGGACAGACATATACACAAACACCGCAACCTTCGCAGATTACCTCATCTATCCTATATCTCTCATCAAAAACCACAGCATCGAATCTGCAATATTCTTTGCATTTTCCGCAAGAGATGCACTTATCAGGTATAATCGCCGCCTTCTTTGACCCGATAAACTCCTCCTTATATTTAATTTCTGGTTCCAAAATCAGATGCAAATTTGGTGCATCCACATCGCAATCTGCTAAAACTTTATTCTTTGCTAGTGCAGAAAAACATGCTACGATGCTTGTTTTTCCCGTTCCTCCCTTACCACTAACTATGGCTAATTGCATCGAACACCTCCATAAACTTTTCCCTCCATTCGGGTAAAACCTCGGTGAAAGGGATGCCTTTGGAATAGAGTTCCGCTATTTTTTTATTGATAGGTATTTTCATTAAGATAGGTATTCCCTTGCTTTTACAGAACCTCTCTACATCCTTATTTCCAATTCCGTATCTGTTTATTATAACCCCATGCTCTATTCCAAGCTCTTCAACTACCCCCTGCATAATCTTCAAATCATGCAAACCGAAGGGAGTTGGTTCTGTTACTAGAATGCAATAATCGCTTCCATACACCGAGGCAATTACGGGGCATGAAGCGCCTGGAGGAGAGTCGATTATAACGTTCTTTCTCTTATCTATCCTCTTTTTAATTGCATTAATTATTGGTGTAGCAAATGGAACTCCGATATTCAATTTACCATGAATAAACTCAATATCACCAGCTTTTCCTTCCTCCACTATTCCAAGTTCCCTCTGCTCTTCACTTATAGCATTAGTTGGACATACAAGCTTACACAACCCACATCCCTTGCATAACTCCTCAAACACAAGCACCTTTCCGGGTAAAACTATGAGTGCATTGAACTCACAATACTTGGCACATTTACCACAAAAGTTGCATACTTCTTCATTTATCTTTGGAATTGGCATTAAAACCGGCCAAGATTTTGATATAGAGGGCTTTAAAAATATATGTGCATTTGGTTCTTCAACATCACAATCAAAAAACTGTACATCCTTTATACTCAAGGCTAAATTTACAGCTACAGTAGTCTTGCCCGTCCCCCCCTTGCCGCTGGCTATTGAGACTATCATATCATCTAAAGATGAAAACGCCCATGCTCCGGACAGGAAGTGAACTCACTAGCTTCCTGCAGCATGCCTTTTTTCCACGCTTCCAATGCGTCTCTCACTCTTCCAAATGCCCCTACGTATACCTTTATTCCGAAACTTCTGAACATTTGGACAGCCCTCGGACCAAGATTTGAACATACCAACACACTAACACCCTGAGCAGCAAGGATCTCTGGTGGTAACCCTCTGCCCCCCATATGCTCACTTGTATTTGGAATAACCCTCACACTTTTGCTCTCTAGATCAACGATAGTGAAGGTAGGAGCCCTCCCAAAGTGAGCACATATCTCATCTTCCAATCCTCTATCTCCATACGTTGGGAATGCCACCTTCATTTTCTCACCATTGAAGATCCGCACTTAGGACATTTTTCCTGAAAGCAAGGTATTCCTCTCCTGTGGGGTATTGTGTAACCGCAATTTGGACAGACACATTCTCCTCCTGGACCAAGGCCTCTTCCTCCACCCAGTCCTCTACCTCTTCCCGAACCTCTACCACGGCCAAACATATCTTATTTCTCCTTAAGTTCTTTTATCATCTTTTTAATTTCTGCTATATCCTTCTCAAGGCGTGATATTCTCTCCTCCAGATTTACGGGAGATGCCGGTGTTGTTGGTGGGGGTGTGGCTGGAGGGGGTGGAGGTGTATAAAATGCTCGCATTCCCTTGCCCATTCCCATTCCTCTGCCTCCAAAGAATGTTCCCGTTCCGGGAGTAAATTTTTGAAGTTCGCCTCTGAGATACTTCTCCACAGCTTCTCTGACTGTAATACCATGAGCAATAAAAGCCTCTATTCCGGCTTGTCCAAATACCATAAAAACGTTTGGTCCAAAATTTCCTGCTATTACTGCTTTCACTCCCTTGTTCGCCACGAGTTCCGCTGCTCTTATTCCCGCTCCCCCTGGGGCACTTACAAACGTATTTGACACTACCTCTACATTAACAATTTCACCATCTTTCACCTCAACTATAGTAAAAGTGGGAGTCCTACCAAACACTGGAGAAACTGTATCGTTTTCTCCGCCAACATTTGTAGCTACTGCTATTTTCATTTTTCTTCACCTTCAACAACTTTGATTATCTTCTCGACAATTTGCATGAATTCTTTACTAATCTCGCTCTCCTTCTCTACGAATGGTTTACCCTCATCTCCGCTCTCACATATTTCAGGATTCAAAGGTATCCTTCCAAGAAATCTTACTCCATATTCTTTTGCCGCCTTCTCTCCTCCTCCTTCTTTAAAAGGAAGAATTTTTTCTCCACATTTTGGACAAACAAATCCGCTCATATTCTCTATTACCCCTATTATCGGGATTGTCATTTTATCAGCCATTTTTATACTTTTTTTAACATCCAAGAGAGCAACTTCCTGAGGAGTTGTTACTACAATTATTCCATCCATATCGGGCAATAGTTGCATTATGCTCAAAGTCTCGTCTCCTGTTCCCGGAGGAAGGTCCACTATTAAGAAATCTTGTTCCCTCCAGTCCACATCGCTTAGGAATTGCTGAATTGCCTTCATTATCAAGGGGCCTCTCCATATCACTGGAGTATCCTCACTTGGTAAAAGAGAATCCATAGAGATAACCTCAAGTTGGCCTCTAAGAACCTGAATTGGGATAAGTGAACCATCGGCAGACAAAGAAGGTCTTTTCCCCGCAATTCCCAGCATCTTCGGAACATTGGGTCCAGTAATGTCTGCATCGAGTATCCCTACTTTGTATCCCTTCAAAGCTAAAGCATAAGCCAAATTTACTGCAACGGTTGTTTTTCCCACGCCGCCTTTTCCGCTAATAACTGCTATTTTATGTTTTATGAACCTCATTCTATGCCTTACCCTGGTGTGGATAACATCCCACATTTTTTCAGCTTCTTTCTTTAAGGCTTCTCTGGCTTCCTCAGTTTCTTTACTCTCTTGCTTTTGAACCATTTCATTCTCACCTCCTTTCAATTCGCACGCCGCCACATCCTATACATACTCTTGGCAAATCTCTACCAAACGGCATCATCCATTCTAATCCACATTGATTGCACTTAAACTTTCTCATGGCAATAAAGCTTCCACCTTCAATTTTTAAAGCTTTTCCCTCTATTAAAGCTTCTGTAACTTTTTTTCTACCTGACTTTAAATCTCTCCACATAGTTTTTCTAGATACTCCCATTTCCTCCGCCGCTTTCTCTTGCTTATATCCATAATAGTCCACAAGCTTCATAGCTTCGAGTTCCTCAAGTAGGAGACACACTACCTCCAGCGTTCTCAGGGGAGTTGCTACAGGTTTAAAAAAATTCACCTCGGGAATACTGGTGACTATCCTAAGTTGTTTTTTCCTTGGCATTAAATGCACATATGCGCTTTATTAATATTTAAGATTTACGTTGAGATTTTTAGAGTATGGAAGAAATGAAAGAAATTCTTAAAGAGATATATAAGCATGAGATACTATATGGAAGTGCAAGCATAAAAGTACCTAATGAACTTATTAAAGAGGGATATGTCATACCCACATCTGATGGATTCAAACTTTCTGAAAAAGGGAGAGAAAAAATAACTATTATAGTTTGCGGGGGCGTTTTCGACATCTTGCATCTAGGGCACGTGTTTTTTCTCGAAAAAGCAAAAAAATTTGGAGATATGCTCATTGTTATAGTGGCTCGGGATTCTACCGTTATAAGAAACAAGGGGAGAAAACCTATAATACCAGAAAAGCAAAGGGTAAAGATGGTTAACTATCTTAAACCTGTGGATTTAGCAGTTTTAGGTAAAGAAAATGATTATATAGAAATAATAGAAGAGATAAATCCCGACATAATTGTGTTTGGTCCTGATCAAGAAGTTTTAGAAGCGGAACTTAAGGAAAAACTCAAAGAGAGGGGAATTAATGTAAAAGTAGAGAAGATTAAAGAGCGTTTGAATTCCCCTCTGACAAGTACAAGAGAAATATTAAAAAAGATTACCGAAAGAAATTTTGAAACATGAAAAAAAGTCTGTTGATGATAGTGATATTTTTCTGGATGCTACAAGCCGATTTGACGCAGTATGATATAATATTGGTGAGAAATGACCTCCCACATGATTGGGCAATTGCGCAATCTTATGCTCATAAACAGAAGATACCCATACTTTCAACTTCTCCGGACAGACTCGACCCAAATGTTGAAAAAGAGCTAATTGGGTATAAAAACGCAGGATTCAAGAAACTCCTAATTATAGGCGGAGAAAAAGCCATCTCCATCGAAATACAAGAAAGGCTAAACGATATGGGGTTCATCACCCACAGGATATCTGAAGGAGATAGATATGGCACTTCTGCTAGAGTTGCTCTTGAATTATTTCCCGAAAGTAAAACTGCTATAATTGTAAATGGTGAAAGCATAAATGACCTTCTAATTGCTGAAAGATTGTCTATAAGAACTGAAAGTCCGATTTTACTTGTAAAAAATGACAAAATACCAGAAACAGTAATGAACACAATAAAAAGTTTGGGTATAAATAAAATTTATGTTGTGTCTGATGTAAACATATCTATTCCAAATATAAAAATAGAAAAAATAAAAGACATAGAGCCATACGGAAAAAATTGGACTATGCTAGCTTTGATATCCATGATAATCGCACTTTCTATTTTGCTGGCTATTTATATAAATCTGAAAAGGGAAAAAATACCATATGTTTTACTTACAAGCGATGAAGAGAAAATTATAAGAACTATCGAAATGAACGGGGGAGAAATAACCCAGGATAAACTTCCGGCATTAACGAATTTTTCTAGACCGAAAATAAGTAGACTGATATCGGAGCTTGTTAATAGAGGTATTTTGGAGAAAGAACCTTTTGGAAAGACACAAAAAATAAAAATAAAGAGAAAATTTAGATAAGAAAAGGTTAGACAAATATATCATATCATCTATTCTGATAGAAATACAATTTTTGCTTCTATATATGACTCATGAAATCGTTTCATCGGAAAAATTAAAATACAGTCAGATAGTATTTAAGTTTAGAAATGCACAACTTGATAAAAGAAAAAAAGGCCAGGATATGTGTAGTGGGATTGGGATACGTTGGCTTACCCTTAGCAACTTTACTAGCAAAAAAAGGATTCAAAGTAATTGGATATGATATAAACCCAGAAGTAGTTAAAAGGGTAAACTCTGTAAAGCCTCATATAAATGAGCCAAAACTAAGAGAGATAATGGCAAGTGTAGTGGGGAAAAAACTTACTGCCACTACAAACTCCAAATTCGCACTCAGGGAAAGCGACATAATTATCATAGTTGTCCAAACTCCGATAGATAGTAAAAAAGACCCCGACCTATATGCTGTTAAAAAAGCATGCGAAACTGTAGGGACGAACCTATCCAAGGGAAAACTTGTGATTATAGAGAGTACGGTGCCTCCAGGGGCTACAGAGAATGTTCTTTTACCTCTATTAGAGCAAAACGGTCTTAAAGCTGGAGAAGATTTCTACCTCGCATATTCTCCAGAGAGAGCCATGCCTACTAGAACTTTAGAAGAGCTCCAGCAAAACTCCAGAATAGTTGGCGGGATAAACCAAAAAAGTGCTTTACTTGCGAAAGAACTATACTCTCAAATCACCTCAGGGGAAGTTCTGACCACCGACATAAACACAGCAGAGGTAGTTAAAATAATAGAGAATACCTACAGGGATGTTAACATCGCCCTAGCAAATGAGATCGCTCTATTATGTGAAAAAATTGGAGTAGATGTAATTGAAGCAATACATTTAGCTAACAAACATCCAAGAGTAAATTTACATTTTCCCGGAGCTGGGGTTGGAGGACATTGCATACCAAAAGACCCTTATTTTTTACTATCTAAGGCAAGAGAATTTAATTTAAAGTTGAATGTTATCGAAGCTGCAAGAAAAACAAACGAAAGCATGCCCGACCATATAGTAGGGATGATCGAGCATGCGCTGAGGAAGGCTGGGAAAAAAATGGAAAATTCCAAAATATCGATACTCGGACTTGCATACAAAGGAAATACCAACGATACGAGAGGAACCCCTGCTAAAAAGATTATATATAGATTGAAAGGTAGGTGCAAAGTATTTTCTCACGATCCTTTCGTAAGTGCGGATTTCGGTGAAAATTTCTCTAATAATCTAGATGAAGTTATAGAAAACTCGGACTGTATAGTGATAGTTACCGACCATGACGTTTATAGAGACCTAGACCTAAAGAAGATTAAAAAACTTGCAAAAGAACCTTGCATAATAATAGATGGAAGAAGGATAATAGATCCAAAAACTGCAAGGAAATACAATATCGAATATTATGGATTGGGGTACTAAAAAATTATGGCTATATGTTTATTTGAATATGCGACTTATTTTGGAATTAAAAAGATAAATCCAAGCCTAGCAATTGAAGGTTTAGGAATGTTTAAGTCCCTCCTTAATGGATTTGAGAAAATCATGAAAGTTAACACTTCTATAAGCGATGATATCTGTTTATTTAAGCAATATCCAAGAAAATGCAGATTTGAGGATATCTTAGAGAAATCGGAGTATGCATTGGTCATTGCTCCAGAATCAGAAAAAGAGCTCTATAATCTCACAAAAAAAGCAGAAAAATATTGTAACAATCTAGGTTCACCCTCAAAAGCTATTAGAATAGCTGGAGATAAATGGCTGAGCTATAAAAGATTAAAAAGCTTCATGCCAAAAACCGAAATTTTCAAAGGAAGCACCAAGCTCGATTTTCCACTTATAGCTAAACCTAGGAACGGTTGTGGATGTGAAGGAATAATTATGATAAAAAAAGAAAAAGATCTAAATAAGGTGCCTAATGGGTATATACTACAAGAATTCGTCGAAGGAAAACCATATAGTGCTAGTTTTATTATAGGCGATGAAATAACTAGAATAAGCACTCAAACCCAAGAAATAAGAAATTTTAAATATCGAGGTGCAAGAATACCTGTTGAAATTGAAGATTATATATTAGAAGAAGCGCTTAGCAAGATAAAAGGTCTCTTTGGATATGTCGGAATAGACTTTATAGTTGGAGAGGAAGGTATAAGAATTATTGAAATAAATGCCAGAGCAACAACGCCCATAATAGCATTTAAACATGTTTACGGGATAAATGTAAGTGAACTAATTTTTAATAACTATTATAGAGAAGAAATACCAAAAATAAAATCAAAAAATAAGATAATAATCAAAAAAAGATACGGAAAAGGTAATTTTATATCATTAGGAGGATACTCTATATCAATCGAGGCAGGGAAATGAAAGTTTTAACATTAGACATAGGCGGAGCAAACATAAAAAAGGTTTTATTTTCCAATGGAAAAATCAAAGAACGCCTATATTATTTCCCTATATGGAAAAAAAAATATGAACTAAAAAAATTTTTAGAAAATATATCTGAAAATTCAGAGATTGTGGCCGTGACTACGACCGCAGAGCTCTCGGACATTTTTGAAAGCAAGGAGGAAGGAGCCAAATTCATATTGAACACCTGTACCGAGGTATTTGAAAATCCATATTTCTTAAGCATACGAAAAAAGCTCTTACCTCCAGAAGAACTTAAACCTATTGAGATAGCTGCTGCAAATTTTGTTGCAAGTATATGCTACATGGAAAAGAGATATAAAGAGGGGATTATGGTGGACATGGGGTCAACCACCACAGATATAATACCGTTCAGAGAAGGGGAGAACTTATACGGAAAAACGGATGTTGAAAGAATTTTAAAATCCCAGCTTATATATACCGGGATGCTGAGGACGCCCCTCAACACAATAGTACACAGAGTACCATTCAAAAATAGAATGGTTAGAATTTCCTCAGAATTTTTCGCTATTACTGCCGACCTTTACACCGTTTTAGGATATATAGCAGAATACCCGTGTGACGCTCCAGATAACAGAGGCAAGGATCCTGAAAGCTGTAGAAGAAGGATTGCCAGACTTCTATGTGCAGATTTAGAAGATATTGAGGAGGAACTAGAAGGGATATGTGAATTTATCAAAAATGAACAGGTTAGAATAATAGCTCAGGGTATAGAGAGAGTAAGCAATGACTACGGCATCTCTAAAGTCTATGCATGTGGAATTGGAGAAAAACTCATAAAAGAAGCATGTGACAAAATCGGGATAAAGTACAAAAGCTTGGGAATAAAATACCTTCCCAACTATGGGTTATATGATATGATTTTGGATAAATTTTAAATAACAGCAAATAAAAAGCTTTGGAGATATGGAAAGGCTGAGATGTATAACATGCGGGAGTTATATTGATGTTGAGAAGGGTAGCGTAAAGTTTCCTTGCCCAGTATGTGGAGAGATTATCGCAAGATGCGGAAGATGTAGATTGCTCGCCAAGAGATATGTACACACATGCGGATTTGAGGGGCCCTGAAAATGGGAGAGGTGCTAGTAACATATAAAATAATGCCAAAAGATGTAGAAATAAATCTGGATGAAATTATAAACGAGATAAACAAAAAAATAAAAGTTGAAAAGGTTGAAAAAAAACCCATAGCATTCGGTTTAGTTGCCCTAATGATAAGTACTGTTGTGAAAGATACCGCAAAAGCTACAGACGAAATTGAAAAACTGCTCACGAATATAGAAGGGGTAGGAAGTGTAGAAGTTGTAGAAGTAACACGTCTTCTAAGATAGTTTTTTAATAATTGTCAACTTAGTTAACAACAACATTATTAAATAATGGAAAAATTAGAAAAGCTTGGATTTTCTGAAGCTGAAGCTAAAGTATATATAGAATTGCTAAAAAGTGGGGTTACTACTGCTGGAAAACTCGCTAAAATTTCTGGATACTCTCGAACTAAAGTATATGAGATCCTAGAGAAATTTCTGAAACTTGGACTAATAGAAAGTTTCCCTACAAGACCAATTAAGTTTAAAGCTCTATCCCCTGAGATAGCTATCCCTATATATCTAAAATCCAAAAAAGAAGAACTCGAAAAATTAGAGAAAGAACTAATACCATTTTTGAAAGAACTGACAAATAAAAAAGAACCTAAAGAGGCTCAAGTATTTATTAATAGAGGATTGAAAAAATGCCTAGCTAAGTATTGTGAGCTTATTTTAAATGCTAAGAAGGAAATTTACTCTATAATAGGATGGTTATCAAGGGATGAGATAGAAGAGATTTTAAAAGCTTTAGAAATAGCTAAAGAGAAAAATATAGATACAAATATAGTCTATTTGGACAACAAATATCTAAAAGAACAAGCAGAACATGGACACATTGAAAAATTAAAGAATATAACTAGAAATTTCTATTTCGTGCCAACCGATTTCATTCCAATTCCTTCTCCACCAATAAAAATATTAACAGTAGATGGAAAGGAAATTTGTGTAATTTTTGGGGATTATTTTGAAGACGGATTGCTAAAAGATGTTGTTTCTGTACATTATCATGAAATTCCTGCGGCTTCTACTATTGCGAAAAGACTTTTGCCAAAGTATATAGAGATTCTCTTTGAGAGGTGGAAAGCTAGGTGAGATATATAATAGAGACCTTCGATCTGACAAAGGAGTTTAATGGCCTAGTTGCTGTAGATTCAATAAACCTAGAAGTTAAAGAAGGTGAAATTTTTGGTTTTCTTGGTCCTAACGGAGCTGGAAAAACGACGACAATAAATATGCTTTGCACCTTAATAAAACCGACCAAAGGCACAGCTTTGGTAAATGGGTATGACATAATAGAACAACCCAATGAAGTAAGGAAAAGCATAGGCATAGTGCCACAAGACTCTGTATTAGAAAGTGAACTAACTGCAAGAGAAAATCTGAAATTTCATGCAGAACTTTATAAAGTTCCAAAAAATGAGATTGAAAAAAGGATAAAAGAGTGTCTAAAGCTTGTAGGTCTTGAGAAACGTGCGAACGACAAAGTAGCTACTTTTTCTGGTGGCATGAGAAGGAGACTCGAAATAGTTAGAGCCTTTCTACATAAGCCAAGAATTATAATAATGGATGAGCCTACTATTGGATTGGATCCACAAACTAGGAGAAAAATATGGGAATACATTCTTGACCTGAATAGGGAGGAGAGGGTCACAATCTTCTTGACCACGCATTACATGGAAGAAGCAGACTTTCTGTGTCATAGGGTGGGAATAATCGATTTTGGTAAGCTTCTTGCATGCGATACACCTTCCAAGCTTAAGGATATGCTCGGTAGCCAAGATATTATCGATATAGAAATAACAAAGCATAGAGAGTTTTTAAAGGCTGTATCAGACATGAATCCGAGGATTATAGAAGGTAAAAAAGTTAGAATAGGTGGTAAAGGGGAAGAAATAATCCCAAAAATAATAAAAATTGCAGAAAAGATAAATGCGAAAATTCTTCACCTTTCGGTTAGAGAACCTACGCTTGAGGATGTATTCATCCACTATACTGGTAGGGCAATAAGAGAAAGTACCGAGGATATGAGGAGTAAAGTTGTGATTAGGAGGTTCATAAAAGGGTGAACCTTAGAGAAATTTACGTAATATGGAAAAAGGAAATGTTAGTATGGGCTAAAAATCCATTATTTGCCACGGTGAGAAGCTTAGGTTTCCCCCTCCTTTGGATACTCACATTTGGTTTTGCATTTGGTGGCACAATCACCAACGCCCCAGTAGCCCTCGTTCAGGAGGATTATAGCAACGCAGCCCAAAACTACATCAATATGCTACAAAAAGAGCGAGTCGTCAGCATAGTATCAGTGACTGGGATGTCTGAAGCTATGGAGATGATAAAAAATGGTGAAGTGTATGCAGTAATCTTCATTCCACCTGACTTTAGTATTAAAAAGGAAGTGCATATCACAATAGACGAGACTACTCCTCAAGTTTCCTCTGCTGTTTTAGCTTATTTAGCAAAAATTTCGTCCTCTCAAGAAATACGTTTCAAAAAAAATACTATCTTCGGAAGAGGAATAGATTATCTCGACTTCCTTGCACCGGGAGTAATAATGATGACGATAATTTTTTCCTCACTATTCACTGGAGGTTTAGGATTAATTGTAGATAGAAATTTTGGAACATTGAAAATGCTTCTTCTCGCACCTATTGATAAAAGCTCTATTATAATGGGTAAAACTGTGGCAGGAGTCACTCAAGTCCTGTTTTCTGGAATCGCGGCTTTTATCATAGCTATTCTAGTAGGAGTAAAGGTAAAAACTGGCTATGCTGGTGTGCTTTTACTTCTACTTCTTATGGTCATATCAGCTTTCGGTTTCATAGGGATGAGCATTGCATTGGCTACTAAAATCTACAAGATTGAGCAACTCATGTTGGTGATGCAAATGGTTATATTGCCTATGTGGTTTCTCTCAGGGGGGATGTATCCCCTCGAATCTATGCCGTGGTGGATGCAGCCAATAGCAAAGGTAAACCCTCTAACCTATGCTACGCATGCGGCAAGAGCTGTGATGATAAGGAGCATAGTATGGGAGAGCTTTGCCTTTGATATAGCGGTAATGCTCTCCTTCACGATTGTTATGCTTCTCGCTGGCGTGAAAGCCTTTAAAAGAACGATAGATTAGGAGGTGAAAAGATGAAAAAAATATTACTATTTTCAATTTTTGTTTTGGTTTTGCCTATAGTCTACTCCCAAACTCTACCACAGGAAGCTCATACTCTCCTGATAGAAAAAATAGAAGTTCCCCAAATAATATATCCTGGAGATACCTTCACTCTAACTTTATATGTTCGCAAAGCATGGGATGAGCCTATAGATGACCCATATGTTTATTTGGAAGGGAGATACCCTCTACTCAGAGTAAGTCCTACTTCACCTACAAAATTAGAGCCGCTTACCTATGAATATGACCCCTGGTTTAGAAAATTTGCAAAGGCTACTTACAATATAACAGTTGAACCAGATGCTCTAGCTGGAAGTTATACCTTATATGCAGTATTTAGCTTTACTAAATATAGTCCAGCGCTTGGACTACACGGAGCAAGAGAGAGGTTTACTGAAAAAGTACCGATAACCTTAACCATAAAAGGAAAACCGATGCTCGAAATAAGTACAGAAGGTTCTAAACCCCAGAAGATCTATCCAGGAGATATAGCTCAAGTAAAATTTTCAATTTCCAACTTAGGAAACCATATAGCAAGGAACGTAATAGCATATTTTTCATCCCCTACCAATATAACTGTAATGTGGTATTCAAGAGAAATCTATGTTGGAAACATTCCCCCAAATTCTAGGAATTTCGGAACTATTGTAATAGATGTACCAGACGATATACGGCCTGGAACATACACCATACCTGCCAGACTTACTTTTGAAAGTTGGGATGGAAGAAGGCATGCAAGATACACAAACCTAAAAATTAAGGTAGAAAATGAAGCAAGCTTTGATGTGTCGGATGTAGCAATAGAAACTCTAAAAAGCGATACAAAAGACAATATTGTGAGCTTTTTAATAACAAATAGCGGTACTAAGAAAGCTGAGGATGTAAGAGTTATCTTAAGGGCCTCTTATCCTTTCACGCCAACGGGGGGAGAGTATTATGTAGGAGACCTAGAAATTGGAGAAGAAACTTATATTCATTTTCATGTAGATGTGGACTCAAAGGCATCTTCCCAGAAATATCCAGTTGACCTAATAGTCATGTGGAAAGAAGATGAAAAAGAGAAAAATAAAGTAATACATACTTCTATACAAGTTAAAAAAGAAGAAAAACCAACCAAACTATATGCTACAATTTTGGGTGCAGTTTTAATTATGATGTTAGGTGTTAAGAAGGTAATCAAATCAAGGAGGAAAAAAAATGAATAAATTGTGCATTGTACTCTCCTTTCTTATATTATTCCCTATAGTAAATGCCTCCCCACCAGATTTTTACATAGTCA
>CAZSVW010000005.1:0-21988 GCA_964610485.1 Candidatus Hydrothermarchaeota archaeon
GAGAAGTTTTTAAACTCGCAAGAGTTTAAGAAGAGATTCCCCGAGTGCGGAGAAGATATAAAGGTGATGGGGCTGAGAATAAACAATAGTTTAACCTTGACAATCGCTTGCCCCTTAGTATCGAGGTTTATAACCTCTGAAAAGGAATACTTCAGGAAAAAAGACGAGCTTCTTGAGGAGATAAAAGGATTTGTCTCACAAAATTGTGAATTTAAAACAGATATACAGCTTAATACTCTCGATGTAGAAGGAAGGGGTCTTGGAGGTATATACTTGACTTTAACTGGAACTTCGGCAGAGGATGCCGACTGCGGACAAGTGGGGAGAGGTAACAAGGTAAACGGGGTTATAGCCTTTGATAGACCCTCGAGCAGCGAAGCAGCTGCGGGGAAAAATCCAGTAAGCCACGTTGGGAAAATCTACAATATACTAAGCCACAAAATAGCAAATGAGGTATATAATAATGTTTCTGGGATTAGAGAGGTGTATATCTGGCTTTTGAGTCAGATAGGAAGACCAATCAATCAACCAAAGATAGTAGCAGCTCAGATAATGATGAATGGTGGGAATGTCAAAGAAATCGAAAAAGAAGTAGAGGAAATAATCACTAAAGAACTTGAAAATATAAGACGATTTACTCGGGATTTAGCAATGGGAAAATATCCGGTATGCTAATTAGGGAAGGAAAACTTAAATTTTTGATCGAAAGAGGGGTATTTTATAATCCTCGCATGAAATACAACCGAGATTTGACCTGTCTAGTGGTTAAAGTATTGGGAGAAAAAATTAAATTTCTTGATCTACTTGCGGCAAGCGGAGTTAAAGGCCTGAGAATAGCTAAAGAGGTTGGAATAGAAGTTTGTCTTAATGATATAAACAAAAAAGCTTATGAATTAATTAAAAAAAATGCAAAAATAAATAATCTCAACGTTGAAGTTGAAAATTTAGATGCTAATTTTCTTTTAAATGTCAAAAAGGGAAAATTTAACTTTATAGATATTGACCCTTTTGGCACACCTGTTCCTTTTTTAGATAATGCTATCATGCATTTAAAAGAGGGTTATCTGGGAGTTACTGCTACAGATACCGCTACGCTATGTGGGGTATACCCAACTGTATGCTATAGGAGATATGGGGCTATCCCCATAAAAACAGAATTTTGTCACGAAATTGGATTGAGGATTCTGATAGGGTATATCGCAAGAACGGCTGCAAAGTATAACAAAGGTATAAAATGCCTTCTCTCCTATTCTATGGAACATTATTTTAGGGCATTTGTTGAGATAGTCAAAGGGAAGAAAAAAGCTGAAGAAAGTTTAAAAGAATTGGGATATCTCTACTACTGTAAGAGTTGTATGAACAGAAAGTGGGAAAAAACGCCATTCATGCACGATAGAAAGTGTGAGTGTGGAGATAAGTTCCTCGTCTCGGGCCCTGTATGGTTGGGCAATATTAAATCAGATGAACTGTGTAAAAAAATATTCAAAATTGAAAACGAAAAGACAATTAAAAGAATTTTAGATGAGCCTCATGTACCATTTTACTTTGATATCCCGAAAATTTGCAAGAAACTAAAATCTCCTGTTCCAAAATTTGATAAAATCATTGCAGAATTAAAAAACATGGGTTACAAAGCCTCTAGAACTCATTTTTCTTTGAAAGGTATAAAAACAGATGCATCAATAGAAGAGTTAAGGTTGGTCCTCCATGCAATACTCACATAACTCCATGCCAACATCTCCGCAATCATCGCAAAATAGTACGCCACATACTGTGCATTTTACCAATTTCTTTTCTTGTCCACATATTTCACACCGCATAGATAGAGAAAGTAGAGAGCGCATATATAAACTATTCGGACTTAAACTTCTTGGCAATTACATAAATTTCAGCACTTTCTTTTCTTGAAGCCTTTGGTTTTGTTATTTTTACATATTTAAATCTATTTTTCACTTTATTTATAAATTTTGTCGTTTCTTTTCCTTGGAATACCTTTACAAGAAGGTTTCCTTGAGGCTTAAGAAACATATCTGCTATTCTTAATACCTCTTCACAGAGCTCGATGCTTTTAAAATGGTCTATGTTCCATATTCCAGAAATATTTGGGGAGGCATCCGAAATTATAACATCAAATTCCCTACAAATTTCCTTGATCTTATTCAGAGTCTCTTTCTTTGTAAAATCTCCTTGAATGGTGTATACATTCTCCCATTCAAAATTTTTTATTTTTTTTAAATCTACTGCAATCACTAACCCCTTTTCTCCAACAATTTCCCTAGCAACTTGTGTCCATCCACCTGGTGCCGCTCCTAAATCTAAAACATTATTTCCAAACTTTATTATTCTAAATTTTTTATTCAGCTGTTTTAGTTTATACGATGCTCTAGAGCGATATTTTTCTTTCTTTGCTTTTTTATAGTAATAATCTTTCCTTTTCATAGTAGATAATTGGCAAAAAATATGCTGATTTCATAGACTAGTGCCAGAGTTAGAAGTATCAACAGGGGAGTTATGGGCGTGGGGTCAGGTGCGATGAAAAACGCGATTAATAGAAGAATTCCGTATATGTATTTCCTTTTCTTCTTTAAGTCCTCTTTTTGAATTAGATCTGCTTTTACTGCAAGTGCGATAATGAGAGGAATTTGGAATATCAATCCAACCGATAACAATAGAAAAGAGAGAAATCTAACAAATCTTGAAAGAACAAGCATTGCTTCAGCTTTTCCGATCGTGTAATCTAACAGAAAATCCAGAGACAAAGGGAGGAGTAGCTTATATGAGAATAGTGCTCCGATTATAAATAGAATGAAAGACGTGGGTACAACTCTCAAGAAAAATTTTCTTTCACTAGGAAATAGCCCAGGTTTCATGAACATAAAAGTCTCATAGATAATAACAGGAAAACTAAGGATTATCGAGAGAGTTAATGAGATTAGTACAAGGATATAGAGATATTCCATCGGTCCCAACACTATGATTTCTGTACCCTGAGGCACTACGTCTTTTACTATATATTCCAGAAGTTGTTTAGAAAATGGAAATGTTATACATACCAGCACCGCTATAGAAATTATTACGATAATAAGCCGCTTTCTCAACTCGATTAAATGTTCTTTAAGTGCAAGCTCTTTATCTTCTGGGGGTTCGAGATATGTCATCCCTATTCTTTTTTCTGTGCTTCTAGTTTGGATGAAATTTCTTTGAGTATCTCTTCCTTAGATTTTCCTTCTGTGTCTATTCCCAAGTTTTCAGCTATCTTAGTTACTTCATCCTTTTTCTCCTTTTCTTCCTCTTCCATACCTTTCTTAAATTCGCGCTTTGCTTTGCCGAGAGAGCGTGCGAGCTCAGGTAACTTGTTTGCTCCAAATAACAGAAGAATTATTGCAAGTATAACCAACAGTTCTTGTGAGCCAATCATCGGCATGTCTTTTTACTTTGTATACACATATAATTTAAGCTTTTCCCCTATACTTCTACTATCTTCGTAATTATTCTGTCTTCCTTTATTTCCGAAATCATAAAAGTGGGTTTGTCATATCTAGGAACGGTCGGACTTCCGGGGTTTATTATCCTTATTCCATTAATTTCCAGTATAGAGGGTCTATGGGTATGTCCAGTTATTAGCACATTACACTTTTCTTCTAATGTTTTATAGACCAGCTTGGTAATGTCGCCCCTCGGATATATCCCATGCCCGTGAAAAATCAAAAAATTGAAGTTTCCTATTTTGATCTTTTGTTGTTCGGGAAGTTGGAGTTCGTCCATGTTTCCTCTAACCGCAATTACTTCTGCTATACTTTCAAGTTCCTCTAGTATTTTCGTGGAGGTTAAATCACCTGCATGAATAATCAAATCTACCTCTTCCTTTAAAAGGACATCTAGAACTTTCTTTGGTAGGTATTTTGCTCTGTCGTAAACATGGGTATCAGAAATAATTCCGAGTTTCATATAGTTATCTCTATGTCTAATTTCTCCGCGAGTTCTTTATACCTATTTCTTATTGTTACTTCTGTTACTCCCGCTACCTCAGCCACTTCCCTCTGAGTTCTTCTCTCCCCAAGTAACACACTCGCTATGTAGATTGCAGCAGCTGCTACTCCTGTAGGTCCTCTCCCAGAGGTCAATTCTTGGTCCATGGCTTTTTTCAGAATTTCTATAGCTTTTGATTGAACTTCTCCAGAAAGCCCAAGTTCTGATCCAAATCTCGGAACATAGTCCATAGGCGTTGTGGGTTTCAGATTTATCCCCAACTCTCTTGCCACAAATCTATAAGTTCTCCCTATTTCTTTTCTGTTAAGCTTTGCAGCATCTGCTATTTCATCTAGTGTTCTCGGAACTTTACATTGCCTACATGCAGCATAAAGCGCTGCTGCAGCTACCCCTTCTATGCTCCTACCTCTTATCAATCCTTTCTCTACAGCCTTCCTATATACCATAGCAGCCGTCTCTCTCACATTTCTAGGTAAACCAAGACGAGAAGCAACTCTGTCAAGTTCTGTTAGTGCAAAGGCAAGATTTCTTTCAGTAGCGTTTGAAACTCTAATCCTCTGTTGCCATTTCCTCAATCTATATATTTGAGCCCTTTTTCCTGCAGATAAATCTTTACCATAGCTATCCTTATTTCTCCAGTCAATTACTGTTGAGAGACCTTTATCATGAATGGTGTAGGTCATCGGAGCCCCCACTCTACTACGCTTTATCCTCTGTTCATGATCAAATGCTCTCCATTCAGGTCCAGTATCTATTATCTTTTCATCTATAACCAGTCCACACTCATTGCAAACAATTTCGGCTCTTTCATAATCTCTTGTTAAGCTCGTACTTCCACATTCGGGACATCTTTCTATATATTCTACTTTCTTTTCCAAGGGGACCCCCTCCCTAGATATAGTACCTCATTTTTAATTTTCTCCAAATTTACTCTTTTCTTTGGCTTTACAACGGCATAAGGATTGGAAGCAGGGCCTATCAGATCTATTATCTTACCAATTTTCTCCTTCCTAGCAAATATGGGAGAATACAAGGGAACATTCTCCTTAACTTTTACTAGAATATTTCCAGACTTTGTTATAAGATAGGGTTTACCCAGAGGTTTCAAAAAAAATTCCTCCTCTTCTCAAAAACTTCATATACTTCTTATTAACCTCTTTGGATTAACAGTTGTAATAATTCTTGTATCGTTTTTATTAATTCCCGAACCTAGAGGTATCTTCTCAAGTTCTTCAGGTCTCAGAATATCTTCTGGAGAATGAGCATCTGTATTAACTATGAGCTCGGCTCCGGTTTCTTTTGCAACTTTTGCTACATGTCCATTTGTCAGACAATGACCTCTCCTAGAGGTCAACTCGAGGTATACGTCATTCTCCCTAGCAAGTTCTGCCTCTTCTATTGTTATAAATCCGGGATGAGCGAGTATATCGACTTCAGGTAGCTCTACTGCCGTGAGATTTGTACCTTTAGCTACGGGCTCCACTATAGTTTCTCCGTGAACTATTATCAATTCTGCTCCAAGCTTTTTTGCTCTTTTTACAGTTTTTTCTATCAGGGTTGGAGGCACATGCGTTATCTCTATCCCTACGAGTATTTCTATTTCCATATGTTTGTTCAGTTCATCGCATGCCTTAGTTAGGTTTGAGAGAACAAATTCCAAGTTAGTGTTGTCTATGTGGTCCGTAATTGCTATAGCTTTATATCCAAAGTTTTCATATCTACGTGCGATCTCTGCCGGGATAAGTTCTCCGTCACTGAAAATTGAGTGAATGTGTAGGTCGAACAATTCAAATACCTCCTTTGATATAATCTATCATATTCTTAAATATGTAGTATCCATCTCCGTAATCTTGTGGATTTTCTCCCCTGCTCCAATCTGGATACATTATCTTTAAAAAAGCTCTTTCTGGATGTGGCATCAGACCAAAGACTAACCCATGTTTATCGCAGATCCCTGCTATGTCGTACATTGACCCATTAGGATTAAACGGATATCTATACTCAGCAAAGTTCTGATCGGGTAAGGCATATCTGAGCACTATTTGCTGATTTTCTTTTAGTTTTTCAAGTTTGTTTTCTGAAATAATAAATTTTCCTTCTGCATGTGCTACTGGGAGCCTAATGAATTTTAAACCTTTGGTAAATATGCATTTAGACGAAGTTACTTTAAGATAAACCCATCTGCACTCAAATCTGTTTGATTCATTTTTTACAAGGGCTGCTTGGACTCTATTTCCCCTTTTAAAACTTGGTAGAAATCCTGCCTCTACCAAAACTTGAAATCCGTTGCAGATTCCCAATACAGGTTTTTGTTGAAAAATGAATTTTTCTAACTCTTTTCCAAATTTTTCGGCTAATATTTTTCCCATTATAGCCCCAGATCTTATATGATCTCCGTATGAGAATCCCCCCGGAATTATAAGTGCCTCATATTCTTTCAGCTTTTTTCTTCCCGATATAAACTTATTTATGTGGATTATATCTGCTTTTGCACCCAAACTTTCTAATGCAAATTTTGTCTCTAAATCGCAGTTTGTCCCCGGCGCTCTTACAATACATACCTTTACCATTGTATGCCGTTCCTCCATTTGTCCTTTAGAGTGCTTAGTTCCTCCCTTATCCTTTCTTTTTTCTCACCATACATTACTAACTCTTTTTTTGCAGTAGTTTTTCCTATTTTGGAAAATGTTATACCTCTCATAAGTTCTTCAAATTTTGAAGCCTTACTTCTGTGAACTTCTACTAAGAATCTACTATTAGATTCAGAAAAGATGGCATAATCTTCACGCATTTTTTCTTTCGGGATTTTTTCTATGGATATCTCCACCCCTATATCGCCAGCGAAGGCCATCTCTGCAGAAGCTACAGCTATCCCTCCCTCTGATATATCGTGGCAAGATAATACAAATCCATTGTCCATTGCTCCGATTAATCTGTCGAACGTCTCTCTGGCCTCCCTAATTCTAACTTTTGGTACATTTTTTCCGAGATATCCCCTCACTTTATAGTAATGCGACCCTCCGAGTTCATTGTAAGTAAAACCCAAAATATATAAAAAGCTATTTTTACTTTTTAAATCCATAGTTATAGCTTTTCTAACATCTGGAACTATGCCCAAAGCTGAGATTAATAGGGTGGGTGTAACTTCCCCGAGAGGTGATTCATTGTATAAACTATCCTTTCCAGAAATGAATGGAGTACCATAACCCTTGGCTATATCATAGCAAGCTTTGGCAGCTCTAACCAGATTTCCGAGTCTGTCTGGTTTTTCGGGATTTCCCCAACAGAAGTTATCGAGCAATGCTATTCTTCTACCACCGACCGCAATGTTATTTCTGATAGCCTCATCTATAGCTGATGCAGCCATCCAGTATGTGTCTATTTTACCATATAGGGGGTTTATTCCATTTGATATTGAAATTCCTTTCCAAGAGTCATATAGTGGCTTTAATACTGCTGCATCTCCTGGAGAATCATTAAATTTCCCTTGTAATGGCTTTATTATTGTTAAAGCTTTAACTTCATGGTCATAAGTTCTGATTACATTTTCTTTACTCGCCACATTAGGCGATGATAAAATTTTGAGTAAATACGGAGTTAAATCCTCATCCTCCTCGAACTGGGGTTCTGAAATATTTTTTTTGGTATACCTTGCTATTCTCACAGTTTTTGGTGGAGAAAAAAGAAAATTCATATCTATTTCAGCTATTTTCTCATTTTTAAAGAAAATTTTGAGTTTTCTTTCTCCAATGAATTTCCCTATGCAGGTGGCTTCCACCTCTTCCTCCTCGAAAATCTCAATAACCTTCTCCAAATTTTTTGTAGGAACAGCTAAAAGCATCCTTTCTTGACTTTCCGAGCACCATATCTCCCAAGGTTTCATATTTGCGTATTTTAGAGGGACTCTATCTAAGTAGACCTCTGCTCCTAAATTATATCGGTTAGCTGTTTCGCCCACTGCCGACGAGAGCCCTCCTCCTCCCAGGTCTGTTATGCCCGAAGCAAGTTCTAGGTCCCTAACCTTCAATATGGCCCTCTTTATTTTCTCTTCTTCAATAGGGTCTCCTATCTGTACTGCTGTAATAGAAACTTCTTCGCTTTCTTCATCTAGCTCAGCGGAGGCAAAGGTTACCCCGTGGATGCCGTCTCTGCCAGTTTTTCCCCCTACTAGAAGGATGGCATCCCCTTCTTTAACTTCTCGCTTATACTTGCTTTTTAGTACTATCCCCACCGTTCCGCAGTATACTAGCGGATTGCCGATGTATCCTTCGTCAAATAATATCGCTCCGTTTACTGTGGGTATCCCTATATTGTTGCCATAGTGTCCAATACCCGAGATTACATAGTTAAAAATAAATTTTGGATGTTTTATTCCCTCCGGAAGTTTTTCATAGGGGTAATCAAGGGGTCCAAAACAGAGCACATCTGTATTGGCTATAGGTTCCCCCCAAACTCCGAGGATATCTCTTATTACCCCCCCAACACCGGTAGAGGCTCCACCAAAAGGTTCTAACGCAGAGGGATGATTATGAGTTTCCACTTTGAATGCAATGGCTGTATCTCCTTCGAAATCCACAATACCAGCGTTATCTTCAAAAACTGAAAAACACCAATCTAAATTTAACTCTTCGGTTACTTTAGCAATAGTAGATTTAAGTAGATTGTTGATTGTCCCTTCTTCAGTTATTATTTTTCCCTTGAAGGTTTTGTGTAAACAGTGCTCACTCCAGGTCTGGGCAAAGGTTTCTAGCTCTATATCAGTTGGATTTCTTTTGAGTTTTGCATAGTACTCCCTTATTTTTTTCATTTCTTCCAAATTTAGAGAGAGTTGCCTTTTTTGTGATATTTCCGTGAGTTCAGAATCACTTGCATTTAGAATATCTATTATTTCCACTTCCATCTCTAATCCTCAATTTTTAATATTTCATAATGCTGGCTTATCGGATTGGCAAGTAGTCTTTTACACATCTCTTCTACTTCCTCTTTTTTTACATTTCCTTTGATTCTAAATATCTTAGCTGTGGAAACTTTTTCAACATTTTTGAACCCCAATGCTTTGAGACCTTTGAGCGTACTTTCTCCCTCTGCATCAAGTACCCCCGGTTTATAGCAAATTCTTACCTCCCAGATCAAGTTAATCACCACAACTAAAGTTGTAGGTTTTTAAAGATATTTTTTTTCTCTACACGGGATAAGGCTGTATGATATAACCTTTATTAAAGCTAATTAATATAAATATTCTAAGATGCTCACAAAAAGGATAATTCCGTGTCTAGATGTGAAGGATGGTAGGGTAGTAAAGGGAGTGAATTTTAAAAATCTAAGGTATGCAGGAGAGCCCGAAAAACTTGCGAAGCTCTATAATAGTCAGGGAGCTGATGAGATAGTTTTTCTCGACATAAGTGCCTCTCCAGAAGGAAGAAAAACGATGTTAGATGTGGTAAAGAGGACAGCTGACCAAGTTTTTATCCCCCTAACGGTGGGAGGAGGGATATCTACTATAGAAGATATAAGAAAAGTCTTGATAGCGGGAGCAGATAAGGTTGCTATAAATACTGCCGCAGTTATAAATCCCGAGATAATAAGAAGAGGGTCAGAAAAATTTGGTAGTCAATGTATAGTTTCTGCAATAGATGCAAAGAGGGTATATGAGCATAGACGGGATAAGATATGCGTGGACACGCCGCAGGGAAAATGCTGGTTTGAGGTATATATATACGGTGGTAGAAAAGCTACCGGAATAGATGCGATATCTTGGGCAAAGAATGTAGAAAAGCTAGGTGCGGGGGAAATTTTACTCACTAGTATGGATGCCGATGGAACGAAGATGGGATTTGATTTGGATTTGACCAGAAAAGTATCAGAGGAGGTGAATATTCCTGTGATAGCTTCGGGAGGGGCAGGCACACTTGAGCATTTCTACGAAGCTTTTGCTTTGGGCAAAGCCGATGCTGCTTTGGCAGCCTCTATTTTTCACTATAAAGAATATTCTGTAGCGGATATCAAACAGTATCTAAAAGAGAGGGGGATACCGGTGAGGATTTAAATGATAGCAATATTGGACTATGGAGTGGGAAATCTTAGAAGCATTTCTAAGGCTTTAGAATTCGTGGGAGCGAAAATTAAGATAACAAAAGATTACGAAGATATAGAAAAAAGCGATGGCATCGTACTTCCCGGAGTAGGTGCATTTACCAATGCGATGAACGAGCTTAAGCCGTTGGTTAAGGTAATTAAAAGTTATACCCGGCCAATTCTGGGGATATGCCTTGGTATGCAGCTCTTCTTTACTAAAAGTGAAGAAGGAGGGATAAGTGAAGGGTTAAATTTAATAGAAGGAAGGGTAGTTAAGTTCCCTTCCTCTGTTAAAATCCCTCATATGGGATGGAATAGCATTAGGATAATAAGTAATAAAAGCAAACTTCTAAATGGAATAAAAAGTGGAGAATATTTCTATTTTGTTCATTCTTATTATTGCATTCCTAAAGAGGAGGATGTAAAGATAGCAACTACTTTATATGGCGTTGAGTTCTCTTCGGTAATCGAAAAAGAAAATATATTTGCAACCCAGTTCCATCCAGAGAAGAGTGGAGAAGCGGGGCTAAAAATAATAAGGAACTTTGTAAATATTGTAGATACATGGAGATAGATGGGATAGAAATTATATGGTTGGGGCATGCAAGTTTTAAAATAAAAGAGAAATGTGTTATTTATATAGACCCATATGCTGGCATATATGATGAAAAGGCCGACATAATTTTAGTTACTCATGACCACTTCGACCACCTCAATGTAGACAAGATTAAAGAAATAAAAAAGAATGACACGATAATAATTGTTCCAGAGAAAGGTGCAGAAAAACTCGAGGGTTATATTAGAACTGTCCGAGTAAACGACAGATTTGAGACGAAAGGAGTGGGTATTGAGGTAGTCCCTGCTTACAATATCGGTAAATCGTACCATCCAAAAGGTTTTGGCGTTGGATATATAGTAGAGGTGAGCGGTGTGAGGATATATCATGCTGGAGATACGGATTTTATTCCAGAGATGAAAAAATTAAAAGCAGACGTCGCTCTACTTCCAGTAGGGGGCACTTATACAATGGATGTAAGAGAAGCTGTAGAAGCAACACTAGCAATAAGACCAAAGATAGTGATTCCAATGCACTACGGTTTCCTTCCCGGATTAGAAGCAAATGTTAAAGAGTTTGAGCAGCTTGTTAAGGAAAAGGATCCGAACATAGAAGTGAAGTTCAAATGAGATAAAAATTTTACACTATTGGGAAGTGCACGTTAGTATTTTGTGTATATTATGTGAATATACCCAAATTTGTTATTCAAGATAAGGAAAATATTGTAAAAAAAGTTTGGGGACGCGAACTTTGGTATTTCTCCGATAGAGAAGAAAATCCTTCGTACATTAGGCTTGATGGACAAGTCATAAGTTTTTCGGAGTTGATAAAAGCGCACAGGAAAGAAATAATTGGAAGTGAAAAATATGTAAAATTTCCAATTTTAGTTAAATTGCTTGAGATAAATTCAAAGATAAGTGTGCAGGTACATCCAACGGACGAAATTGCAAGAAAACTTGGAGAAAAAGAAAGCGGAAAAGAGGAAGTATGGCTTTTGTTAGATAGAGGGAAAATATACATAGGTTTTAAAAGAGATGTTAAAGTTGATGAACTTGACTGTAATGAGATATTAGAGAAAATGAACAAGTTTGATGGAGACTACTTAGATTTATTTAAAATAGATGCAGGTGTTGTTCATTATGCAGAAAAAGTTAAAATTCTAGAAGTTTCAAACAATTCGAATATTACATATAGATTATGTGATTTTTTTGGAAGGAAAACTGAACCAGATAAAGTATTGAAGGCAATTAATATGAAAAAAACAGACAAAGGGAGTATAGTCTGCAGGGATGGTAAAGCTTTGCTTGGCAAATTTATATTGGAAATCGTACAGATAGACGATACTAAGAAATTTTTTAATGAAGGCGGATTTAGTATTTTTATACCAATCGAAGATAAAGTAACAATTAAATATGGCAATGAACTTTTAACTCTCCTTCCCCTTCAGCCATGCTTGATTCCCGCCTCAACTACCGTATACGAAGTTATAGGAAGTGGGGGATTTTCTGTTAGAATATCAGCAAAAGGAGAATGAAAATAGGGATATTTTCTAGGTGGAATGCAACTTGCGGAGTAGCTATGCATGCAGAGCTCTTGGGTAGAGAATTCCTAAAAAAAGGCTATGAGCTGAAAGTTTTTGCACCCAGATTACAGAGTGCGAACAGATGGTGGCATCACAAAATAATCAGAAAGAAAGATGAAGAGTTTGTAATAAGATGCTACGATGAGCTTCACCCCGAAAAAATGGAAGGAGGATGGGTAGATGAAAATAAAATTCTCAAAGAGAACCTTGATTATCTTATAGTTGAGTCGTATGTCAGTATTCCTCATAAAAACGTCGAAAATCTCTTAATGAAGATTAAAAAAGAAAAAACAAAAACTATTGCAGTAATACATGAAGGAGACGAAAATGATATAAAGTATACTACCCTTGAAATATTTGATAGGGTTGTTGTTTTTGATAAAAGGTACATCAAAGAGGTGATACCGAAATTTACCCATCTTGCGACTATAATACCGTATCCTTGTTTACCCGTGAGGGAAAGAAAAAGGAAATTCGCTGAGGATGGGATTACCTTCTTTAGTTTTGGTAGGCAACCTTTCCGGGAGTATGCGGATTTCATTAGTGCTCTAGAGAGTTTATATCCCTCTTACGACTTTATTTATAAGATAGTTAGGTCGGATGGATTGCTGCCATATTCTAAACCGTGGTTGATTCAGACGAGAGGAAGATTGGGTAATGAAGAGGTGTATTCTTTGCTTCATTCTTCAGATATACATCTTCTGCCTAAAGGCGAGACAAAGAAGGTAGTGGTTTCCTCTACCCTATTTCAATGCTTGGGGTCACTTACCCCTACAGTAGTGCCAAATACAAGGCACTTTGAAACTATGAAAGAGACGGGGGCAATTGTAATTTACGAAGATGTAGAAGACCTAAAAACAAAATTAAAACAAGTGATAGACAATGAAGATATCAGAGAAGGAATAATAAAATCTGCAAAGGCCTATGTAATGGAAAATAGCAGTGAAAAAATAGCTGAAAAATTTATAGAGCTACTCCACTCTATTTGAGTCCAATATTGACATAAGCTCGTCCAATTTTATTTCCCCTATCCCTATAGCAGAATCTGCTGCCCCATATGAAATAAGGAGCTTATCTCCAAGAAGTTGAGCGCCACATGGAAATATCGCATAGGGTCTGTCTCCATATATTTCGTAGTTTTCTTTAGGTTCCATTATGTAATACGGGGTTATTGCGGTCACTTCGGTCTCTCTATTCATTAGGAGTGCAAAAATCCTATAACACTTCGTCTCGGCGCATACTCCATGGAGGATAAATAGATATTCTTTGCCTATCTCTATTGGGGGAGTTCCCCACCCAATTTTTTCTTCAAACTTCGAGGGCTCTAACACTACATTTGTGTTGTTTACGTTTATTTCGCTAAATTTTTTATATCCCAGCAAATCTTGTGGTACATCACTAGTTACTAGGTAGAATCTCTCGTCTTTCATATGGGGTCTATGAAAAAGTTTAATTTTTTTTCCAATCTTAGCTAAAAAAGCATCTTTATCGCTAACTAGAAATCCTCTAAATTGTTCTTGTAATCTGAAAACAAATATTTTTCTCCATTTTCCTTCTTCTTCTATTGCAGTCACTGGTAAAGTCCTCTCAACTCTTATAGAGGGATTGAAATAATTTACAGTCCTGCCACAATACGTCATTAGGGTTTTCCCATCTATTTCATATACTCTAGGGTCTTCTACGCCCCAAAAATCGAATTTATTATCAGGCAAAACCTTAATTTCTGCTATATACCTCTCTGATTCAACATCGTTGTATATATCTCCCATAGGCACCTTAAATTCGGCAACAGCACTTGCATAGGTGAAGTATCCCAAGATTATTCTTCCAAAAAGTATTAAAGTGTCTTCTTTTATGAGCATTGCTGGATTGAAAATCGTAATGGGATTTTCGATGGGGTATTTTTTTAGATACACCCTCCTTGCGGTTATGACACCCAATCTCTTTACTATATCCTTAGTTCTATTTTCTCTCTGATTGTTTACCTCCTTGTTGAATTTAAATTCAAACATTTTAATGTTTAAATAACTCGCACGTTCATATTTTAATCTTTTGGGGGTCTAACGGGTCCGCCGGGATTTGAACCCGGGGTACGGGGTCCGAAGCCCCGTGTGTTATCCAAGCTACACTACGGACCCTAGTTTAGAAATCATTTTTTTAACCTCTTCAATGGAGGCATAGAATTTTTTCTTCTCTTCTTCATTTAATTCTAACTCTATTATCTCCTCCATTCCCCGGCTTCCAAGTTTTATCGGTACTCCCGCATAGCATTCACTTACTCCATATTCCCCCTCCAAGTAAACGGAGCATGGGAGTATTTTCCTTTTATCCATTAATATGGCCTCTATCATTTGAGCTATAGCAGCAGCAGGGGATACGTATGCACTCGAATGTTTCATTAGTGATAGGATTTCCCCTCCAGCATACTTTGTTCTCTCTATAATTTTTTCAATTTTTTCTTTTGGGAGAAGTTTTTCTACAGGTATTCCGGCTACAGTTGAATACCTTATTAAAGGTACCATGGCATCTCCATGACCACCTAATACAATGGCTTGTACGTCTTCCACACTTACACCAAGTTCTTTAGCAATGAAAAAACGCATTCTAGAGGAGTCTAGAGCCCCCGCCATTCCAAGCACTCTTTCTCTGGGAAATCGGCTAACTTTTTTTGCAACCCAACACATAGCATCTAGAGGATTGGTGACCACTATTATTATGGCATCTTTTGAATGGGCGGTGATTTTTTCTGTAACGGTTTTAACAATTTTTGCATTTATTTCAAGCAATTCTTCCCGACTCATTCCAGGTTTTCTCGGATATCCAGCTGTAATCACGACAATTTCTGAATCTTTCGTTTCGTCGTAGTTCGTACTTCCTACAATTTTCAGGTCAAATTTTTCGATGGGCGATGCTTCTTGCAGATCTAGTGCAAACCCCTGTGGAAAACCCTCCACTATGTCTACCAATACTACATCAGCCAACTTTTTGAGAGCAAGTAACAAAGCTGTTGTAGAACCTACTTTTCCCGCCCCAACTATAGAAATTTTTTTTCTCATGATTAGATTATATTTTTATTGTTTGATTATAAGGTTAATGTGTTGAGGGAAAAAATTTAAATCTCTCATCAACCCAACAGATGCAAAGATGGACGAGAAAAAAATTAAACTTGAATTTAAGAAAAAAGCTCAGAGAAATCCTAAGAAGTTTTATCCAGTTAGTATTCTAGAAGAAGAAGGTTTTAAACGTAGAAAGTGTAAAAAATGTGGGAATTATTTCTGGAGCATCGAAGACCGCGAAATATGTGGAGACCCAAATTGTAGTGGAGGATATGGTTTTATAGGAGACACTCCCGCACGTAAAAGAATGGATTTTATTCAAACTTGGAAAGAATTTGCAAAACTTTTTAAAAGTTTTGGTTATACTCCAATTCCCAGGTATCCGGTAGTTGCGAGATGGAGAGAAGATGCGGAATTTGTTCAGGCCTCCATATATGATTTTCAGCCTTATTGCGTATCTGGAGAAGTAGACCCTCCCGCCAATCCCCTAGTTGTGCCTCAATTTTGTTTACGTTTTAACGATATAGACAATGTGGGTATTACAGGTAGGCATTATACGGGCTTCGTGATGATAGGCCAGCATGCATTTGTAGAGCGGGAAAACTACAATCCGGAGTTATACTTGGAGCATATATACAGGTGGCTCGTGGACGGGATGGGTATCCCTCGAGAAGAGATACAATTCCATGAGGATGCATGGGCGGGAGGCGGAAACTTAGGTCCAAGTATGGAATTTTTTTCCCGTGGCTTAGAGATAGGAAATCAAGTATACATGCAGTATGATATAACTCATGGTGAGATAAGAGAACTGAAAATAAAAGTGCTTGACATGGGGATGGGACAAGAAAGACCCGCATGGTTTACATATGCTACTCCGACAAGCTATGAGGCGGTATTCCCAACGGTGGTACATAAACTTTACAAAAGAACCGGAATTAAACCAAAAAAACATATACTCAGGGATTTCTTACCATATTCCGGAATCTTAAATGTAGAAGAAAGGGAAAATATAGATAAAACTTGGGAGTATATTGCAAAAAAACTTAAAATAGATGTAGAATTACTCAAAAATCACGTTATTTCCTTAGCGGCATTGTATTCCATAGCGGATCATACGAGGGCATTGCTTGTGGCACTATCGGACGGAGCTCTTCCTTCGAATGCTGGAGGGGGATATAATCTTAGGGTACTTTTTAGAAGAACCCTAGATTTTATCGTTAAATATAATTGGGATCTAGACCCTATAGAGATGATGGAGTGGCATGCTACTTACCTCAAACCACAATATCCAGAACTCGTAGAAAACTTAAATGAAATAGGCGAGGTACTAGATGAGGAGAAGAGAAAATATCATAAAAGCAAGAAAAAAGCGAAGGCAATAGTATCAAAATTTAAGGAGAAAAATATAACTTTAGAAGACCTGATAAAGCTCTATGATTCTCACGGTATAAGTCCTGAGATGCTGGTGGAGCATGGATTAGATATAAATATCCCTCCAGATTTTTATTCAGAAGTAGCTAAACTACACGAGAAAAAAGAGACAAGAGAGAAAGACGTTTTAAAATATGGTAAGTTCGATGTTGAGGGAATAAAAGAGACAGAGATACTTTATTACAAAGATTACAGGTTAACGAGGTTTAGTGCTAAGGTTTTGAAAATCATAGATGGAAAATATGTAATTTTGGATAAAACTGCATTCTATCCAACTAGTGGAGGTCAATTACACGATACGGGGTATATAAACAAGACAAGGGTCATAGATGTTATAAAACAAGGCAAGGTCATCATACACGTAACCGAGGGAGTTAAAGAGTTTGGTGAGGGTGATATTGTTGATTGTGAAGTTGACTTTGAGAGAAGGCTTCAGCTGGCTCAACACCATACCGCTACTCATATAATAAACGGGGTAGCGAGGAAATTGTTGGGAAACCATGTATGGCAAGCTGGGGCAGAGAAGACCCTCAATAAAGCCAGACTTGATATTACCCACTACAAAGCCTTAACCACAAAAGAATTGGAAGAAATAGAGAGGATGGCGAATGAAGTGGTTCAAGCAAATATTAAAGTTGAGAGCATGATATTAAGGAGAGATGAAGCTGAAAGGAAGTATGGTTTTAGGCTGTATCAAGGAGGGGCTGTTCCAGGAAGAGAGCTTAGGGTGGTAAAAATTGGAGAGATTGACGTAGAGGCATGTGGAGGAACTCATCTAAATTATACCGGAGAAGCTTACTTAATCAAAATTATAGGAGCCACCAAAATACAAGATGCGGTTGTGAGGATAGAATTTGTGGCGGGAAAAGCTGCGCTAGATTATATCAAAAGGCAGGAAAACTTACTTCAAGAGGCGGCAAAGATAATGCGTGTCGGTGTAGAGCAGGTTCCAAGTTCGGTTAGAAGATTTTTTGAGGAATGGAAAGAACTTAAAAAAGAAAACGAAAGGTTGAGAAAGGAAATTGCTAAGCTCATTAAGTATAAACTTGAAAACGAGTTTATAAAAATTAAAGATTTTAGATTCCTCTGTACTTCGCTTCATGCAAATATGGATGAACTTCAGAGGATAGTAAAAGAAATTTGCTCTGATAATAGCATAATAGTACTTTTCGGAATAAATGAAAAGGTTTGGGTCGTTGGAGCGAGGGGAGAAAAAGTTAGTGTGGATATGGGAAAGATAGTGAAGGAAGCATGTCAAATTTTGGGAGGGGATGGAGGAGGGAGAAAAAATTTTGCAAGGGGTGCTGGAAACAGAAAAGAGAAAATAAAAGAAGCTATAGAATTTGTAAGTAGATATATTGAGGGAGAGCTATGAATTTCCACGAAATAGAAGAAAAATGGGTAAAAAAATGGGAAGAATCAAAAATATTCGAAGCAAATCCAAATAAAAAGAAAAAAATATTTGTAACTTTCCCTTTTCCATACATGAATGGACCCCTTCATTTGGGACATGCATTCACTTCAGCCAGAGTGGATGTCTATGCTAGATTCAAGAGAATGCAAGGATATAATGTGCTCTTTCCGTGGGCATGGCATATCACGGGGGAACCTATAGCCGGAGCAGCAAGAAGGGTAAAGCAGGGAGATGAAATACAACTCCGCATTTTTAGAGAGATAGATAAAGTCCCCGACGAGGAGCTGCAAAAATTTACAGACCCAGAGTACATAGCTAAATACTACATAAGAGAATCGAGAGAGACGCTAAAAAGATTTGGTCACGGTATAGATTGGAGGAGGGAGTTCACCACCACTTCTCTCCATGAGCAGTTCAATAAATTTATAGAGTGGCAATATTTAACTTTGAAAGAGAGGGGGTATGTAAAAAAGGGAACTCATCCAGTGGTATGGTGTCCTAACTGTAAATCACCTACAGGCGACCATGATAGATTGGAAGGAGAAGGTGCGATACCAGTCGAGTTCATTCTATTAAAGTTTGAGTATGAAGATGCTTTTCTCCCAGCAGCCACGCTTCGTCCAGAAACCATATTTGGAGTAGTGAATATGTGGGTCAATCCACATTCTACTATGGTTAAGGCTGAAGTGGATGGTGAAATATGGATAGTAAGTAAGGAGGCTATCGAAAAACTGAGAGAACAACGGGAATATGTGAGGGTGATTGAAGAGTTTAAAGGGGAAAAACTGATAGGAAAATACTGCATTCACCCCCTTACTAAAAACAAAATATTAATTTTACCGGCAGAATTTGTAAATCCGGATAATGCGACGGGAGTTGTAATGAGTGTTCCGTCTCACGCTCCCTATGATTGGATAGCTCTCAAAGATTTACTGCAAAACCCAGAAGAATTGAATAAGTACGGAATTGATGTAGAAGAGGTCAAGAAGATTAAGCCAATTTCATTAATTTCAACTCCCGAATTTGGGGAACATCCCGCTATAGAAGTATGCGATAAACTCAACATCAAAGACCAGCGAGATAAAAAACTGGATAAGGCTACCGAGATAGTATATAAAGAAGAGTTTTACAAGGGAATATTAAAAGAAAATACGGGAAAATATAGTGGAATGAAAGTTTCTGAAGCTAAAAAAATATTAATTAGAGATTTTGAGGAGGAAGGAATAGCTACAAGGATGTATGAAACCTCAGAAAAGGTGGTATGTAGATGTACCACTAAATGCGTGGTCAAAATTCTGAAAGACCAATGGTTTTTAAGATATTCTGACGAAAGCTGGAAAGAGAAGGTTAGGAAGGCATTAAAAAAAATTAAAATTTTGCCAGAAGAAGCGAGAGCGAATTTTGAGAACGTAATAGAGTGGCTAGAGGATAAGGCATGCGCAAGAAAGACCGGACTCGGCACTCCCCTCCCATGGGATAAAGAATGGAAGGTAGAAACTTTGAGCGATTCTACAGTATATATGGCATTTTATACTATTTCTAAGCATATTTACGAATATAATATAAAGGGGGAAAATCTAGCTCCACCCGTTTTTGACTATATATTCTATGGTAAAGGAGATATCGAGGAAATTTCAAAGAAATATAAAATACCGGAAAAAGCTCTCAAAGAGATGCGAGAGGAGTTTGAATACTGGTATCCAGTTGATTTGAGGATATCTGCTAAAGAACTAATTCCAAATCATCTAACTTTCTTTATATTTCAACATGTAGCCTTGTTTCCAGATAAACTTCCTAAATGCATAGGAGTTAATGGCATGATTTCAATAGAAGGGCAAAAGATGTCGAAATCGAAGGGGAATTTCATTACAATGAAGGATGCGATAGCAAAATACGGGGCAGACGTTACTAGAGCTACCCTACTATACTCCGCAGAAGGACTAAAAGATCCAGATTGGAGAGCTAAATCTGCTCAGGACATGAAGAATAAGCTAAAAAGTTTTTATAATTTAGCTTTAAAGATCATATCATTAGAGAGCGACAGAAAGGAGGTTAAGAACATTGATAAATGGTTGCTTAGTAGGATGCAATCCCATATAAGGAAAGCAACAGAACATTATGAGAGTCTAAATAATAGGTCAGCTTTTCAAGTAGCGTTTTTTGATGTATGGCAAGACATAAAATGGTATCTAAGGAGGGATAAGCCCAATAAAGAAATTCTCCTTAGGGTGTTAGAGGACTGGACTAAACTTCTCGCTCCATATATTCCAATGTTGTGTGAAGAAATTTGGGAGAAACTCGGAAAGGAAGGTTTTATTTCTCTAGCCAGTTTTCCAACGTATGATAAAAATCTTATCGATAAAAAAGCAGAAATGGGTGAGGAAATGGTTATGACTCTATACGATGATGTTGAAAATATCCTTAAGGTTACAAAGTTAGAACCTAGTAGGATAATTTTTTATGTCTCGCCCATTTGGAAGTGGAAATTGGTAAAAATAGCAGAATCTCATAATTTTGATTTCAAGTCAACAATTAAAGAAGCAATGAAGGATCCAGAAATAAAGAAACATGGAAAAGAAGCGGTAAACTATATTAATGAAATTATCAAAGAAAAATTAAGAGTTCCAGAATATTTAGATGAAATGAAAATCCTTGAAGAATCAAAAATATTTTTTGAAAATGAATTTAAAGCAAAAATCGAAATTCTACCTTCTGACAATGAGGTCTATGATCCCCTAAATAAGAGAAAACAATCCAAACCTCTTAAACCAGCGATCTATGTCGAGTGAGATATATAAAGCTATAGAGGATTTTAGATATTTACTAAACCGTGGATATAACAGAAGTTCTGCTCTAAGATTCGTTTCTGATAAGTATGGTTTGGACATAAAAGGGAGAAACATATTGGAGCGTTCTGTTTTTTCAGAAAAAGATGCTAAGAGAAGGAGAAGTAAGTTGGTGGATATAAAGGAAATTCATGACCAACGCCTTTTGATAGATGGATATAATGTGTTAATTACTGTGGAGAATATACTATACGGCGGCGAGATTGTGGAGTGTGATGATGGATTTATTCGGGACGTTTCAGCTACTTTTGGGAAGTATAAAATCAAAAAAGAAACATTTGGTGCTCTAGATAAGATTTTATCCATTCTAAAAAAATTTAATCCCGGTGAAGTTATATTCTGTTTTGATTCGCAAGTAAGTTATAGTGGTAGGCTCTCTCAGATAGTGAGAAATGAACTAAAAAGAAGAAATATCAGGGGCAATGCCAAAACTTTTAAAAATGTTGATTATGTCCTAATAAATGAGTCAGGTATAGTATGCACAAGTGATAGAGTAATTATAGATAAAGTTAAAAAAGTGCTCGATATACCGAGGTATATTTACAAAATGCGCTCGTAGCCTAGCTTGGATAGGGCGTCGGCCTTCTAAGCCGAAGGTCGCGGGTTCAAATCCCGCCGAGCGCATCCATCTAGGAGGTATTTGATGGCAGGAAAGCACTCCTCAAGAAAATGGAAAAAGCGTGGAAAATGCAGGTGGAAGACAAGAAAGAAGAAGCTTAAGGAAAGAAGAAGAAAGGCTAAGCTTAGAAAGAGGTAATTAAAAAAGCGGGGGTGCCCGAGTCAGGTCAAAGGGGACGGGCTTAGGACCCGTTGGCTAAGTGCCTGCGAGGGTTCGAATCCCTTCCCCCGCACTATTTTTACTGGTAAATTGCTTCGGTGCAGAATAGTGTGTTTGGGAGCACCCTATAGAAAACTTTATATTTCAGGTGCCACGAATAAATTTTCGGTGATAAGAATGAAATGGAAAATTCTGTTTTTTGCCTTAATTTGGCTTTGCAGTTTGGGCTTGGCTCACGCGCACTTCACGATGGTTTTTCC